>JASGEU010000031.1:0-17400 GCA_047606065.1 Mobilitalea sp. | reverse complement strand
CTTTTGATTATAAGCAGAATATTTAAGCGGACGTCCTAGAATTGGGAAACAGGTGGAATATTTAGAGGGGAAATTGATTACATATTTGGGAGAAAGTAAAGGTTGTGGCTGCTTCGTAATTAATGGAGGCTGGGAAAAGCCGCCTACAACTACCTGGTGTAGATGTTGCCAGGGCACTTTATACAGTGTGTATCAATTTATTTATCCGGAAAAAACATGTCATATGGAACTATTGGAAACCCATGCTACTGGCGGTAAGGACTGTATCTTTGCTACTTGGTTTTCTGATAAAGAATAGGATACTTTGTATCAATAATTTTAAAGGAGACAATCATGGGAAACACAGATATTTTTGAAATGATGGCTAATAGATATGATACGAGCGAGAGGATTCATATTGCGAAGGTTGCTGCCGATGCAATTCGAGAATGTCTTGCGGATACTGAGAATAAAAATGCGATTGATTTTGGATGTGGAACCGGACTGGTAGGAATGAATTTATTAAAGGAGTTTAAGTCGATTCTGTTTCTGGATTCATCGCAGAACATGATTAACCGGATGAAACAGAAAATAACTGATTTTAATATTAAGAATGCTGATACTATGTGTTTTGATATTGAAACAGACGAAAAATTAGATTTGCATATGGATTATATTTTTATGGCTCAAGTTTTGCTGCATATTAAGGATGTTGATTTAGTTTTATCAAAGCTATATGATACCTTAAATACAGGTGGTCATTTAATTATTGTTGATTTTGATAAAAATGAAGCTATTTCTAATGATATGGTTCATAATGGGTTTGATCAGAAAAATCTTACTGAACTTATGAATAGAATTGGGTATCGCGAAGTTCATTCAAAAACCTTTTATTCTGGAAGTAAGATCTTCATGGATCAGGATGCTTCTATGTTTGTATTGGATGCTAAAAAATAAAACAGTAGAGTACGTTTTTTTGGATTATGAGAAAATAATTCTTGACATGGACTTAACTCCAAGGAATACAATTTTGTAATAAACAATGAACATACTTATTTTATATTTTCATATTGTAAAGATAACAATGTGAAAATTAGTTTATGAAAGGGTGAACGAAATGGAATATGCAAAATTAGGAAGTTCAGAAATTGAAGTATCGCGTTTATGTGTGGGTTGTATGAGTTTTGGTGATCCCGCAAGTAAAATGCATGCCTGGACATTAAATCCATCTGAGAGCGAAGCAATAATTAAGCATGCTTTGGAGCTGGGCATTAATTTTTTTGATACAGCTAACTGCTATTCAGCAGGAACAAGTGAAGAATATCTTGGAAATGCAATTAGAAATAATACCTCTCGAGATAAAGTTGTAGTAGCAACAAAAGTATACTTTAATGAAGGAAACCTGTCGAAAGAAGCAATTCCACGAGAAGTTGACGGTTCTTTGAAACGGTTGGGAATGGATTATGTGGATCTGCTTATTATTCATCGTTTTGATTACAACACTCCAATTGAGGAAACCATGGAGGCACTACATAAGGTTGTGCAAGCCGGAAAAGTTCGTGCCATAGGTGCATCTGCCATGTACGGATATCAGTTTGCAAAGCTTCAAAGGATTGCTGAGATGAACGGTTGGACAAAGTTTGTATCCATGCAAAATCATTATAATCTATTGTATCGAGAGGACGAAAGAGAATTAATTCCCATTTGTAAGGAAGACGGAGTGGTTATAACACCATATAGTCCATTAGCGGCTGGAAGATTGTCAAGACCATGGTCAGCAGATACCTTACGAAGCAAGACAGATGTTACTGCAGCTGGTAAATATGATAGTACCAAAGATACTGATATGGATATAGTTGATAGAGTATCAGAGTTAGCTAACAGGAAAAACTGCACCATGACTCAGATTGCATTGGCTTGGGAGTTTGCCAAAGGTATAACTTCAGCAATTATTGGCGCAACAAAAGAGAAGTATTTCGATGATGCTGTGGGTAGTTTTAATGTAAAGCTAAGTAAGGAAGAGCTGGCATATCTGGAAGAATTATATGTTCCGCATAAAATAGTAGGAGCGTTGTAATATAGAAATAGTACAGAAGAATTTTATAATTAATGTTTTATATTGGAAAGGGTATGTTAATCGTTTGATAAACATACCCTTTCCTGTAATTAATTAGATTATATGATTATAACTATTTTCTTTTTAAAATCGTACGATTTGACTGACTATAAAACATAGGCACCTTTTCGATATAAACATCGCTGGTATCTAACCCAAACCATACCGTAGGATCAGCGGTAAACTTCTGTATAAAAAACTTAATTTTTAATAGATAAGCTTCCCAGCCTCTAAGTGAGGATTCCTGTGACAGGATTTCCTGAATAAAGATGAATCGGAAATCACCTAATTTACGATCTGGGAGAATCGAATACGTGTGATTTTGAATTTCAATTTCTTTGGTTTTTACTAATTCAGTTGAAATCTGACGCATATATACATTGAGATTTTGTTCAACTCGAAAACCTAACTTTAATTGAATGTTTACAATATACGAAGTATCAAAAGTCTCAATGGAATATTCAGCCTGATAAGGATCATCTGTTACAATTACATTTACAAACCAATATACATCAGCTTTTTTCGGTCTTTTATCCAAAAGAAAATACATAAATTTTCGCTCTATCTCCTTGGGATTAGCACAGCTGGTCAGGCATACAAGGTTACTTGCATACTTGGGAATATCTGCATCATGACGCAGTTGATTCAACTGATTTTTATAGTCTTCCATATTCACATATTCTCGATAACGATTTTTAACAAGATGAGATTTGTACCAAAGGTACATAATAAATAATATTGCTATTGCTATAATCACGGCAACAAATCCGCCATGGAAAAATTTAAGAAGATTTGATACAAAGAACGAGAGTTCAAATGCCATAAAGAAAACCAGCATAATAACTGCTAATACAATTGGTGTTTTCTTTTTGAGCATGTAGTTAAATAAGAGGATGGTGGTCATAAGCATAGTAACTGTTATAGCTAACCCATATGCCGCCTCCATTTTCTCTGAACTTTGAAAGTAAAGGACAATTCCGATACATACAACACATAAAATTCGATTAATTGCTGGAATGTACAGCTGACCTTTTAATCGAGATGGGTACAAAGTATGCAGTTTTGGGAACAGATCCAGTTTAATTGCTTCCGACACAAGGGTAAAGGAACCTGAAATTAATGCTTGAGAAGCAATAATAGCGGCCAAGGTTGAAATTATAATTCCATAAACCAGAAAATTATCAGGAATCATTTGAAAAAATGGATTGATTTCATGGGTGGTGTCAAAGGCAGGATTGTTGTTAACGGATAATATCCATGCACCCTGGCCAAAGTAGTTGAGTAATAAGCAAACTTTAATAAATGGCCATGTAAAGTAAATGCTTTTTCTGCCAACATGCCCAAGATCAGAATATAATGCCTCGGCACCTGTAGAACATAAGAAGATGCTTCCCAGGATGAAAAATCCAACTTTATTATCACTGCTAAATAAAATATCAATTGCGTAGTGAGGAGATAAGGCTCTAAGCAGGGTTGGGTCCTTTGTAAGATTTATAATACCAAATACGGCTAAGCTGCTAAACCATATAAACATAATTGGTCCGAATAATTTTCCTATAGATTCAGTTCCAAGATGCTGAATAAAAAATAAGGTAAAAATGATAAATATGACAATAATCAATATATTACTTTGGCTGTTGCCAAAAAAGTCATGGAAGACAGGAAGTAATTTTAATCCCTCAACTGCGGAAGTAACTGTAACTGCCGGAGTTAGCATACCATCAGCTAAAAGTGCTGAGCCACCGATCATTGCGGGAATAACGAGCCATTTGGAATTTTTTCGAACGAGTGTAAAGAGGGAGAAGATACCACCTTCACCGTTATTGTCAGCCTTTAAAGTGATAAGAACATATTTAATTGTGGTTAAAATTGTAAGTGTCCAAAACACCAAAGATAAGGTTCCAAGGATAAAATTCTCTGATACATTAGCTATTCCGCCATTTCCATGTAATACAGATTTCATTACATAGAGTGGTGAAGTACCGATATCTCCGTATACAACGCCTAATGTTACCAGAATTCCTCCAAGTGATAATTTTGAAATTTTAGATTTGTGTGATGAGAGTTCCATCTGCGTCCCCTTTAAAATAAAAGTTTTTTTGGTAAATACGAATTCATACAATTAGAATGCTTCTTTCTTTCGTAATTATCAAATTTCGGTTAAAAAAAGTAAAAGGTATAAAAAAAACTCCTGTTGTAAATAAAAAAGTTACAACAAAAGTCTTGTTACTTAGTTACGAAGCAGATTATATGTTATCTGGAAATAAATGATATAATCGTGTTGATGCAATCGCAAACACCATAAGGTGTCAACTACTCCCTTTTGATATTTGTATTTTATTAAATAGAATTGCGAATGTCAAATTAAATATTGATTAAGATGATAGCGGTGTACGAGCAATAAAATAATCTTTGCAAGGATAATGGCTCCTGTATTTCAGAATAGGGGTTAGAAAATAGAAATTGATTTTAATAGAATTATGAGAGGAACTGTGTTAAAATCATTTAGGTATCAACATTGAAGTTTTTCAGGTTAATTTTAGGATTTGAAAGGAAGATAATAATTGAACAATAAGAAGAATCAGGGACATCTGATTAAGGTAGTATATCCGGATTCTATTGCTGAAGAAATGGAAATAGAAACAGGAGACCTTCTGTTAACTATAAATGACGAAGAAATAGAGGATGTATTCGATTATAGATATCTGATAAAAGATGAATATATTGAAGTATTAATAAGAAAACCGGACGGAGAAGAATGGTTACTTGAGATAGATAAGGGCTTTGATGAGGATTTAGGCATTGAATTTGATAACAGTTTGATGAGTTGTTATAAATCCTGTACCAATAAATGTATGTTTTGTTTTATTGATCAGATGCCCCCAGGTATGAGAGATACCCTGTATTTTAAGGATGATGATTCGAGGCTTTCCTTTTTGCAAGGGAATTATATTACGCTTACCAATATGAAGCAAAAAGATGTAGACCGTATTGTACGAATGCATCTTGCACCAATTAATATTTCGATTCAGACCACCAATCCGGAACTGCGAAGCAAAATGCTGCATAATCGCTTTGCTGGCGAGAAACTGAAGTTTTTACAAACCTTTTATGAAAACCATATTGAAATGAATGGACAGATTGTACTATGTAAGAATGTCAATGATGGGGACGAGCTTAAAAGATCCATTGATGACCTGTCAAAATTTCTCCCATTTATGCGAAGTGTATCGATAGTTCCAGCAGGGATTACAAAATATAGAGATGGACTTCATCCTCTGGAACTGTTTCATAAACAAGAAGCAGAGCAAATCATTGATCTGATAGAAAACAGGCAAAAAGACTTCTATGAAGAGTTTGGTCTCCATTTCATTCATGCCAGTGATGAATGGTATATCACAGCGGAAAGAGATTTTCCGGAAGAAGACAGATATGATGGCTATATCCAGATTGAAAATGGTGTTGGTATGATGCGTATGTTCATCAATGAATTTAATGAAGCATTGGCAGACCGAAGAAAAGATCGTAAATACAAAAACCTGAGGGACAATTTTTCAAGAATACTTACAATGGCAACGGGAAAATTAACTTACCCTACAATTCAAAGATTTGCAAATCAAATAATGGAATTGTATCCCGGAGTAAAAATAAATGTGTATTGTATTCGAAATGACTTTTTTGGAGAAACCATAACCGTATCAGGCTTGATCACAGGACAAGATTTAATAAAACAGCTAAAAGAAAAAAAAGATCAGGGTGATGACCTTGGAGCAGTATTACAAATACCATCGAATATGCTTCGTATGGGAGAGCAGGTCTTTTTGGATGATATCACAGTTGAGGAAGTTGAAAAAGAGCTTGGCATGAAGGTAATTGCAGTAGAATCAGGCGGAAAAGAATTCATTGATGCTGTTCTTTCAGAGGCATATCGGATGGATAGAAACAATGAAAATTTCGTGTATATCAAAGCCTACAGGCAGAAAGAATAAAAATAAGAATAATACTTAAAATATAACGCAGAAGAAATATTATTTGATAGAACCCTAAAAACAAGCATTTGATATAGCTTAAAACTATATCAAACGCTTGTTTTTAAATATTATTCAATTACAATAAAGCCCTTTACAATACAAGTTAAGAATAAAATAACTGGAGGTAAAGATGAAAAGTTCTGTAATTGGTTTTCCCAGGGTGGGAAAATTAAGGGAATTAAAGTTTGCATCAGAGAAATATTTTAAAGGAGAGATAACAAGAGAAATATTGGAAGATACTGCAAGTATATTAAGGAAAGAACACTGGGACTTGCAGAAAAAGGTTGGAATTCATTATATTTCTTCTAACGACTTTTCCTTCTATGACGGGATGTTGGATACTTCTGCTTTACTTGGGGCAATACCGAAAAGGTACAAAGACTTGGGATTAGAGGAACTTGATACATATTTTGCAATGGCAAGAGGTTATCAGGGGAAACAAGGGGATGTAAAGGCATTTACCATGAAGAAATGGTTTAATACCAATTATCACTATATGGTGCCGGAGCTGGATGATGATACACATATAAAATTAGCTGGAGGGAAACCTTTTGATGAATTTAAGGAGGCAAAGGAAAGCGGTATAGATACGAAACCAGTTATCCTTGGTGCCTATACATTTTTAAAGCTTGCTAAGTATCCCGGGATTCGTACTGCAATTAATTTTGCTGAGGAGACTATTGAAGCATATGTAAATATTTTGGATAAATTCATTGAACTTGGTGCGGACTGGGTTCAATTTGATGAACCTGCATTGGTTATGGATATGACTGCGGAAGATATTAATTTATTTACAGCTTTATATTGCTCTATTTTAAAGGGTAAAAGCAGTGTTAAGGTTTTACTGCAAACTTATTTTGGAGATGTTAGAGATTGCTACAAAAATATTTTAGAGTTAGATTTCGACGGAATTGGCTTAGATTTTATAGAAGGAAAAGAGTCTTTGGAACTACTGGATAAATATGGTTTTCCTAAAAATAAAATTTTATTTGCAGGTGTAGTGAATGGAAAGAATATATGGAAATGCAATTATAAGAAAACGATTGAAATTATTGGAGATATTAAAAAGTTTGCCGACAATGTTGTTATTTCTACTTCCTGTTCGCTGCTTCATGTTCCATATACACTCGAAAATGAAACAAGCCTGTTACCAGAGGTAATAAAGCATTTTTCTTTTGCTAAGGAGAAGTTGGCGGAGCTTCAGGAGCTTTCAATATTAAGCGAAACGGATGAGTTGGAGGTGTTTAGCGAATATAGAAGCAATCAGGAAGTCTTTTCTGCAGAGAAAATATATGCAGATCCAGCAGTACAGAAAAATGTGGCGGCACTTGCTGCTGATGACTTTAGGAGAAGGGTAATCAGAAGTGAACGTGAAAAAATACAGAAGAAAGAATTTGGATTTCCTCTACTTCCAACAACTTCAATAGGTTCTTTTCCTCAAACCCTGGATGTAAAAAAGAATAGAAACAGTTACAGAAGTGGCTTGATTAATAAAGAGACTTATGATAAACAGGTGTTCAAATTTATTGAAGAATGTATTAAATTACAGGAAGAAATTGGACTGGACATTCTGGTACATGGTGAATATGAACGTAATGACATGGTGGAATTCTTCGGAGAAAATCTTGCCGGTTATGTATTTACAGAAAGGGCCTGGGTTCAGTCCTATGGTACCAGATGTGTAAAACCACCAATTATCTTTGGAGATATCAAACGTGTCACACCGATAACGGTGAATTACTCAAAATATGCCCAAAGTCTTACTGATAAACCAGTGAAAGGAATGCTGACCGGACCGGTAACTATATTGAACTGGTCATTTCCAAGAGAGGATATCGCTCTTAAAGAGATGGCATATCAGATAGGTATTGCTATCCGTGATGAAGTAGATGATTTGGAGAAAGCAAATATAAAAATTATTCAAATCGATGAAGCTGCTCTGAAAGAGAAGCTGCCAATCAGAAAAGCCGAGTGGCATAGTGAATATTTGGACTGGGCAATTCCAGCCTTCAGACTATGTCACAGTAAGGTGAAGGCAGAGACACAAATACACACGCACATGTGTTACAGCGAATTTGAAGAGATTGTTAAGGAAATTGATCAAATGGATGCTGACGTTATTTCATTTGAGGCATCCCGTTCCAAACTTACAATTATCGATGCTTTAAAAGAGAATAATTTTGAAACAGAAGTAGGGCCGGGAGTATATGATATTCATTCCCCCAGAATCCCTTCTGTAAAAGAAATAACAGATAGCTTGAAGGTTATGCTCGAAAAGATAGATAAAGATAAGTTGTGGGTAAATCCGGATTGCGGTTTGAAGACAAGAGGTATAGCAGAAACAGTTGCCAGCCTTAAAAATGTGGTAGAGGCAGCGAAATTAACAAGAGAAAGCCTTATATAACCGCCTGCAACTAAACGTTGCGGAGCACGCACCATTTAAGTTCTTTACTTTTTAGTTGCTCCCCGCTAATCTAGTGGTATGTAAATATTAGAAAGGAGCACAATTATGGACTTAGGAAACAGAATAAAAACAGAGCGCGAAAAATTAAATATGTCACAGGATGAATTAGCACAAAAAATGGATATCTCACGCCAAGCTATTTCAAAATGGGAAACGGGTAACAGTTATCCAGATATTGAAAAAATCTTAAAGCTGTCACAGATCTTTAATCTTTCTCTGGATGAATTGGTGAAAGGTGATAAAAATTTTCAGGATAATCTGATAAAGGAGGGGAGAACCAATCTGACTGGACTAACTATTTTAGGATATGTAATGATTGCAATGGGTATTATCATCTGCATTTGGGGCGGAGGGCAATATCCAATTAATTTAGTAAATAGTGATTTTGCTTCCTTTTTAGTAGGTGGTTTGATTTTAGTGACGATTGGTATTGCAGTAATTCGTAAGGTTCCTATTTGGTTGGTCTTAGGAGCAATGTATGTGACAGTAATTGTTTTAATTATTTATATGATAGGATTAGGAATGGAACTGTACGCTTTATTAGTAGGAATTGTTGTCATCTTAGGGCTGGTTTTGTGGTTTACAACAATGGTACTTAAGAGTAAGTTTTACTCGAAGTAAGTGATTGTGTATGGTGAAACGTAAATCTATGTCTAGACTTATTCAATTCATTCCAAATTGCTTTTCAATTTCAAGAGTAGGACTAACAATTATATTTGTAATGAATGTGATAGCACAATTTATTGACAAACAGAATAAATTACTCCCTTGCATCTTAGTATTTTTGTTAATTTGCCTTACTGACTTATTAGATGGAAAAATAGCCAGGAAAATTCATTGTACTACAAAGACAGGAGCAAGGTTAGATGTTTTAGCTGATTTATTCTTTATTGTAATTTCACATATAACCTTAATTAATCTAAAAATATTGCCGCTATGGTTTTTGGTGTTTATTTTATTAAAATTCATAGAATTTATTATAACTTCGAATTATTCGATGAAATATAAATATAGAAAGAATAATGTATTTGTATTTGATAAGGTGGGGAAAATTGTAGCTGCCATGTTCTTTGTCGTTCCGGGTATGGCTTGTATCTTCCAGGTGCTGACCCCAGACATTGCGAGTAACATAATTGATTTCATACTTTATTCTATATTAATAGGAGGAATATTATCCTCGTACTTAAGAGTTAAAAATTGTTTGAAGTTAGCATAATTGATTTGACTAGAGGTTAAAAAAGATTTCGCAGAATATAAGAGATACAAAGGTAAGTGAATTAACAGATAAAATATATAATTACTGAGAATGGTGATTTCTGTTGAAATCATCATTTTTCTGGTTATAATCATATCTATTTTTTAAATCGGATGCTTCAATGTTCCAATAATCTGAAATTGCCATTGTTTTAACATATTATTGGAATATTATCCAAATATCCAATGTTGGCTTAAATTAAACGATTAATAAGGAGGTACGATGAGTAAATTTACTAGAAGTTTAATGTTTCTTTTTACTATAACAATATTAATTTTTATTATAGTTCCAGGTAACTATAGCAGTGCAGCAGAAACAGAATTCCATTTAACAAAAACGAATCAAATGGAATACAAAGATGAAGTTAGATTAGTCTTTACAGAAGATATAACCCAAGAGGATTTTAATATTTATAGTGAAGACTGTTACCCGGAGGTCAAGGAAATCATAGCAGCTGAAGGTGTAACTTATTTTGATTGGGATTTTCTTTTAAGGGGTTATTTTCCGAATCTTGAGCGTGTAACCTTATCTAGTACAGTGGCGAAAATTCATTACACTGAAATTGCCTCCAAGGGACTGGAAAAATTAAAAGAAATTATTGTAGCTGAAGCTAATGCAAATTATATTGCAATTGATAACTGCTTGTATAATAAAGATATGACAATATTAGTACAGTACCCAATAGGGTCAACAAAGATCTCGTATGTAATGCCGGATACTGTTACTACGATTTTACACAGTACCTTTGATCAAGCTAAATACCTTCAAACGGTATCAATAGGCGCTAAACTGCAAGAGGGTCAGCTTCAAGCGAAAGGATATCATTTATCACACATAAAGGAATTTAAAATAAATAGGAATAATCCGTATTATAGTGTAATTGACGGTGTCCTTTTTAGTAAAACTGGTGATACCTTGCTGCTTTATCCCAAAGGGAAAGGTACCTCTTACCGAGTTCCGGAGGGAACAATAACAATTGAAGCCACAGCATTTATTCAAAATGAGCTGAAGTATATAAAACTTCCCAGCACCCTTAAAACAGTAGAGGATGGTACATTTGTTAATTGTTCAAAGTTGATTACAATAACAATACCAAAAGCAGTATCCAAAATTAATGTTGACGATTTCAAGATGTTGAGCTCCTTAGAGGCAATTCATGTGGAAAGTGGAAATAAGTTATATGCCTCCTATAAAGGCATTCTTTACAATACTGCGAAGACGTATATAAAATTCGTTCCAATGGCCTATAAGGAAACCAGTTTAAAATTTCCAAGTACCTTAGTATCCCTATTTACTAACATTAAACCTTTTGAAAATGCCACTGAAATAGTGATACCAAGGGATGTAAAGAAGTTGAATGCGAAAGGCAGTTCACACTTCTTTGAAAAAATCACATTAGAGGCAGGGAATGAGAATTTTGTTTTATACAAAGGATCGGTTTATAATAAAAGTAAAACAAACTTGGTCTTATTTAAGCAGCAAAAAAAAGCGGAGTTTCCCAGTACATTAACATATATTGATATTAATTTCTTATATGAGAGTGGAATTACTGAAATGGTGATTCCCGCCAAAGCAAAAATACCATCATTTTTAATTAATGTTTACAACATACCTACATTGAAAAAAGTATCGGTAGATAAAAACAACCCATATTATTCAGTTCAAAATAATATGTTACTTAGTAAGGATAAGACAATTTTATATGATACTCCAAGAAACTTGACAGTATTAAAAATACCGGCAACTGTTAAAAAAATTAGTTTGCCTATGAATTTTAGTATTAATAACATAAAAAGTATTGTAATACCAAAGTCAGTTACTGAGCTTGATGAAAGCTTGTACATTGATCATATATCCTTGGAGAATATAGAGGTTGAAAAAGGTAATACCAAATTTACAAGCAAAAACGGTATCCTTTATAACAAGGATTTTACTGAGATGATTTTTTACCCTACGAATAAAAAAGACAAAACTTATGTTATGCCAGACACTGTTAAAACTATGAATCACTATTTCATTACCGAAAATCCGAATCTTGAGAGTATTACCTTATCAAAAATGCTGGAACCATCGAATAACTATTACTTTGCATATAGTAAGACCTTAAAAGAAATTAATGTAAATAAGGATAATTCATCTTATAAAAGTGTCAATGGAGTATTGTATAACAAGGATATGACGGAGTTAATTGCATACCCATATCAAAAACGAGATAAATCATTTACAATACCGGATACAGTAATAACCGTTTCAGGTTTAAATTGTCGGGTATTTATCCAGCAGTATGATACAAGTTTTTCACTTGATGGTGATTCAAATCCCTATCTCGAAACCTTAATTATTGGAAAGAATGTAAAAACCTTATTTGAGTCGCATTTTAATTATCCGATTTGGGGATTCAAGAATTTACAAAATCTTAGTATTAGTAAAGATAATCCATATTTCACCATAAAGGATGGAGCTCTTTATAATAAGGATATGTCAATTATGTATCTATATATGGACTCTTCGAAGAACACTGTATTTACAATACCTGCACAAGTGAAGGAGATAAGTGAAAGAGTGTTTGAAGCAATTGCCAGCAACAAGTATTTAAAGACAATTGTAATCGAAGATGGAAACCAGTACTTCAGTACAGATGGCTTAACCTTAAGAACTTTCACTGGTAACTATAAATATTGCAAACTAGGTGAAGAGTATCAGAAAAGAGTTTATTAATGTGTGATGATTATTGTATTGAATAAAATCAAATATTTTAATTCATCTATTTACTTTTAAAGTTAAAAAGAATAGTGGTTATAAGCGGTGGTTTTAATTTTGAACCACCGCTTTTTTATAATTATTTTTTATTTGACATTGTTTTAACATAGTATTGGAATATTATTCCTTATAACATGAGAATGGCTTAAAGCAAATAATGTTTCATCCTATTGTGTGGAGGGAAGATGAGAAAGTATATTCTAAGATTATTATTTCTACTAACAGTATCGATTTTTGGTGTTATTTCTGGAAGTACTTGTAGAGCAGCATCTGAATACTATTTTACAAAAGAAAACCAGACCACATACAAAGGTGAAGAAACCTTTGTTTTTAAAGATAATGTAGAGTATTTAGATTTTAATATTTATTCTGAGGCAACTTACCCGGAAGTAAAGGAAATTGTGGTATCTGAGGGTGTAACCTACTTTGACTGGAATTCTATTTCTAAGGGTTTTTTCCCAAATGTAGAGAGCATTTATATTTCAAGTACAGTAACAGATATTAATAGTAATGGACCTTATTATAATAATCAATTAAAATATTTAAAAGAAATTAAAGTTTCAAAGGATAATTCTCATTACATTTCAATTTCAGGATGTTTATATGATAAAGCTGTGACCAAATTAATACAATATCCGATAGGAGCAGTAGACATTTCTTATACTTTCCCTGATACAGTAACAACAATTAGCGGTGGTGCCTTTGTGAATGCCTTTAACCTTCAAAGCGTAACGATTGGATCAAATATAAAAGATGACCAAATTAACAATATAAAAAGGCAATTAGCACATATAAAGGAATTTAAAGTAGATAGCAAGAACTCATCATATAGTGCAGTTGAGGGTGTCCTTTTTAATAAAAAAGCTGATACCTTGCTGCTTTATCCGAAAGATAAGGGTACAGCCTATAAGGTGCCAGAAGGAACAGCAACAATTAAGGAACATGCATTTTATGAAAGTAATCTGAAGTATATTAAACTTCCCAGCAGCTTAAAGACAATTGAGCCTAATGCCTTTGCGGGATGTTCTAAATTAATTACAATAACAATACCTAAATCAGTAACAAATATGAGTGAATTCGAATTACAGTGGCTTGAGGGATTACAGACAATTAATGTGGAGAGCGGAAGCAAATTATATGCTTCTTATGATGGTATTCTATATGATGTCAATAAGACTGAAATAATAACTGTTCCTAGAGCCTATAAGAAAACTACGTTAAAGTTTCCTAGTACATTAACAAGATTATATTTGGTAAATTTCAATTTAAAGAACGCAACAGGAATTGTAATCCCAAAGGCATTAAAAGAATTGGATGCTTATAATACTGCTGATCAGTTCTTTCGTGAAATTAGAATAGAAGCAGGAAATACAAATTTTGTTTTATATAAAGGGTCTCTTTATAACAAAGACAAGACAAATTTAGTTCTATTTAAGAAGCAAAAGAAAGCAGAGTTCCCTGGTACTTTAAAATATGTTGATGTTTTGTATTTACAAAACAGCGGAATTACTGAAATGATAATTCCATCCAAGACGCAAATTAAAGGTTGGAATTACAATGTTTATGATATATCTACTTTAAAAAAACTAACAATAGATAAAAACAGTCAATATTATTCTATGCAAGATGGATTACTGCTTAGTAAGGATAAAACAATTTTATATGATGTTCCAAGAAATTTGAAGGCTCTTATAATTCCCAATACTGTGAAAAAAATTGAAGCTTCTTTTACTTATTATAATCCTGACTTAAAGAAGATAGTAATTCCAAATTCGGTAACCGAAATTTCTTCTTATTTCTTGGATAATTTAAAAAAGGTAGAATCTATTGAAGTAGAACAGGGATGTAGAATATATACAAGTTTAGACGGAGTCCTTTATACGAAGGATTTATCAGAGTTAGTTTATTATCCAATAAATAAAATTGACAAATCCTATAGTATGCCAAATAGTGTGAACTATATCAAATCTTCGTCAGGCCTTGCTAATAATCCATATCTTGAGAGTATAATCTTGTCTAATATGCTTAAAGACGTGAAACAATATGCGCTTGAAGGGAGTAAGTCTTTAAAAGAAATTCTTGTTAATAAGGAAAATGTTAATTATAAAAGTATAAATGGAGTTTTATACAACCATGACCTGACAGAGCTTGTCGCATATCCATATCAAAAAAAAGATACTTTGTTAACGATACCGGACACAGCTATTATAGTTACCGGACTTTGTTATTTGAAATCAGACTGGGTAATGGAAACAGTGGATTCTATTGAAGCTGTTTCAAATCCTTATCTAGAGACATTAGATATAGGTAAAAATGTTAAAACGCTGTTTAAGAGTCTTTATAATTATTCTTTTTGGGATTTTAAGAATCTTAAGAACTTTATAGTTAACAAAGATAATCCATATTTTAGTGTAAGAGACGGCGCTCTGTATAATAAGGACTGTACGATACTGTATCTTTATCCAAGTGATAGTAGGAATACAGTTTTGACAATACCCCAAAGTGTGAAGGAAATTAACGAAAAAGCTTTTGAAGCTATCGTAAGCAATAAGTATCTAAATACAATTATTGTTGAAGCTGGAAATAAGTATTTTAGTACGGATGGATCAACCTTAAGTAACTATAATGGGAATTATAAGTATTTCAAACTAGGGGATAAATTGTATCATAAGACAATTTATGAACAGCCATGATTGCATTAGAAAGCCTTGGAATGTTCCAAGGCTTTCTGTGTATTACTGGGTTTCGCCAGTATAATTAAAATCGGGACGGGTTTGTAAATAGTAACCGCTTCTTACTTCAGCAGCCCAATTTTGCAGCATTTCCTTCCATTCTACACTTTCAAAGAAGTAATCTATACCTTTGGAGGAATCCCATATTAAAACACGGAAAGGGAAAATACCGCCCTGTTGATTAACATCCTGGTCGGAAACAGAGGCTTCTGTAATAAATAACTGTGGTAAACCGAATTGATATGCCATGGCAGGTTCTATAAAGGAGAAAACAGACCCAGTCCAGAACTGCCTTCCAATATCATTATTATAAACGGTTGCACCATTGGTTTCTATCACTTGTACTTTTCGCCTGGCAAGATTTAAAGTTACCATACCAAAACTAGAAAGGACCATCCTTCTGATACTTGTCATGGTAGATTCAGGATATTGCTCCGTATTAGGTAATGTTCTAGGAAACAATAGTTCCTTTTTCAATTCGCTCAGCAATCGAATAAGAAAACTTATTTGCAGGTTATTCATTGTAACACTGGTAGGATGGCTTAAAAAAACCGGTATTTGATAAAATCTATTTGTCTTCTCAACTAATTCGGGAGAGGGTATTTCATTGACCTTTGTGACTTTTTTATTGTTACGCTTCTCATTTGTATCATCATTAATGCAGTCACCTAGCATAGAAATCTCCGATCTTAACGGGAAAATGAATTGTGTAAAAATTATTTTTACACTGGTATTTCATAATTAAATTATGTTAAGTTAACCAAAATGTTACATTATGTGACTTTTTTAGATAATCCTAATTGTGTATACTGCTAAAATACTTACATTTGAAAAGTGCAACCAATAGGGAATAGTATTTGTTTAAAAGCTTGCTGCTGTAAATGGAAAAGCAATTTCATGTTGACTTTTTCTTTTTCTCATACTAATATGAAAATGATTTTCAATTTCCTGTAATAGGAGATACTATGAAGCAAAAGCAAGCTATAATACAAAACAAGAGAAAGCAATTCTTCAGTTTCTAGATAGATGCTAGACTTGTATGGAAGTATTAGATTAATATAGAAAAGGAGGAACAAGATATGTGCTGCGAATATAATATTAATACAATGCAAATATCAAAACAAAGACAATGGATAATCAGAACCACTGCTTTAACAATGTGCATTTGCTTCCTTCTTGCTTCCTTGCTTTCGGCAACTTTCATTATGACATATGGTATTCATGAACATGACCATGATGGACCAAATGGAAGATGTGCTACCTGTATTAATATAACAAGTGCTGAGAATATTGTAAAACAGCTATCTGCAGCCATTATTTCTATTTCTTTTATCTTTGGAAGTCTATATAGTATTCTATCCTTATTAAAGTCTATTTCTTTTAGCATAGGATTTTTTACTTTAGTCAAATTAAAAGTCAGAATGAATCATTGATGTAATCTCCGACAAGGGAGTACCTTGCCGTATAGGGGGATATTGTATCCTTTTTTGGCATGTACCTCCTTGCTTTTTTGCGCCTAAAAATATGATTGGAGGTACTAAAATGAAAAAAATTATGATTACCCTGCTAAGCATGTGCCTTTTGGCATTTCTTTTAAATGGATGCAGCTCTGTTAAGAATGTATCTACATCCAGTGACAAGGTCAGTGTTGTTTCTACAATCTTTGCTCCCTATGATTTTGCAAGAGAAATTACAGGAGATAAGGTGGATTTGACCATGCTTTTACCACCTGCCTCTGAAAGTCATTCTTACGAGCCGACTCCCCAGGATATTATCAAAATTCAAAATTGCGATGTTTTTATCTATGTAGGCGGTGAATCCGATGCATGGGTTAACGAGGTATTGGAATCCATGGACACCAGTAAGATGAAGATTATAACCTTAATGGATTGTGTGACAGTAGTAGAAGAAGAAGTCGTCGAGGGAATGGAAGAAGAGCATGAACATGAAGATCTTGAGAATGAGGAACACGCGGATGAAGAGAATGAGACCGAGGAATCTGCGGATCTGGAACACGAGTATGACGAACATGTATGGACATCACCTAAGAATGCTAAATTAAT
>JASGEU010000030.1:0-27597 GCA_047606065.1 Mobilitalea sp. | reverse complement strand
GTTGCTATACCAACCTTAGCTCAGGATATTAAAAACGTATTAATGTTAGTATGCGGAGGATTTTTATTACTAGCATTCTGTATTCATTTATATACAATAAGAATGATAGTAATAAAAATCCTCCGCATACTAACATTAATACGTTTTTAATATCCTGAGCTAAGGTTGGTATAGCAACCAGAAATAACATAACAGCATAGAACACCATCGTCGATGCCTTTCCAAACCATTTGGCGCCATTTAATTTTGTACCCTTTTTTAACATAACAATACCTGCTATTAACATAAATAATTGCATGATCACAAAAAGGATTAACAATAGAAACATCCATTTAATCTTTACAACGAGAACAAAAATCAAAGCAGCCTGTGTAAGCTTATCCGCTAATGGATCAATTAATTTTCCCAGATCTGTTATCATATCGAAGCGACGAGCGATAAAACCATCTAAGAAATCCGTAACGCCTGATAAAAACACAATTCCAGCAGCTTGTAAATATTCTTTTGGCTGATTTGCCTTCATATATAAGACTACAAACACTGGTATTAATAAAAAGCGGATATAGCAAAGCAGATTAGGAATTCGCCATAAATCACTTTTCGAAAATTTAGTAATCACTTTCATCAGTTAACCTCCCCTATTTTCATTATAAGTTTGTAAATATGGGTATTAGCATCTCAATTTTAACATAATTATTTCCAATATGATAGATAGAATTATTAAATTGTATTGAATTATATTAATAACAGTTTAGCCCTACAAGTATTTTATACAATATGAAGGCGAAAGCTTGCTTTCGAATACATATTGTATAAAATACTTGTAGGGCGCTCTGCCTAAGCGAGATGAGCGAAGCGAAATCGAGCTTATGGCTAAACTGTTATTTAAACAATGAAGGCGAAAGCTTGCTTTCGAATACATATTGCATAAAATACTTGTAGGGCGCTCTGCCCAAGCGAGATGAGCGAAGCGAAATCGAGCTTATGGCTAAACTGTTATTTAAACAATGTAGGCGAAAGCTTAAAGCTAAACTGTTATAATTTTTACTCAAGTATGAAAAAAGAACAGCAGGAATATAATTATTTATATTAAAGCTGTCAGAGGTTCTTATGAATATAATAACTAATCTCATATCCGATTACGGTTTAATTGCCATGTTTATTATAATAATGCTGGAATATGCCTGTTTCCCGGTATCCAGTGAAATCGTTCTTCCCTTCTGCGGTGCAGTTGCGTCCGTAAATCATACAAATTTCTTTGTGATACTTCCTGTTAGCATAGCAGCAGGTTTAATTGGAACCGGTTTTTGTTTTACCATTGGTTGGTTTGGAGGCGGCACCATTCTGAATGCCATTGGAAGAAAATTTCCGAAAATGAAGAAAGGAATTGATGCAGCAAATCGAACCTTTGTTAACCATGGTTCTGCGGCTGTCTGTATTGGAAGGGTTATCCCGTTAATTCGTACCTATATTGCACTGATTGCAGGAGCATCAAAGCTTAATCCTATGACTTACTTTGGCGCTTCTGCAATCGGCATTACTGTATGGAACACTTTATTAATCGGACTTGGTTACATGCTTAGAGAGAACTATAAAAATGTTGCATTGTACTACGAAAGATACAAACATAATTTAATCCCTGTTCTGATTGTCTGCCTGACTACACTTATCATTCATATTATTTATAAGAAGATGAAAAAGAGAAGAAAAATAAAATCAGCAGTTAAAGAGGCTATGCTCTCTGAATAAGTGATTTCTGTTTCCATTTACCGGAAGCTTCTCTTGTAATTCCGACAATTGCAGTAATGACCCAGTTAATACCTGTTGCCCACCAAATACCATAATATCCAAAGAATATAGTTAATACATTCGCCAAAACTACTCTGCAAATAACTTCGGTAATACCCATAATCATCGGAATAGCAATATCTCCTGTTCCGCTTAAAAAGTTTCTTGAGACAAATATCATTCCAACCGCAGAATAAAAGAAACATGTAATTCTTACTGCATGCATGCCAATGACTACAACTTCAAAATCTTCTTTCTTAGTAAACAGGCGTATGATATATTCACCGCCAAAATACATAACCGGGAGCATACATAGACTGAAAATAATTATAATACGAGCAGCAGATTTATATCCCTGCTTTGCCCTGTCCACTCTACCTGCACCTATATTCTGCCCAGCGTAAGCTGCAAGCGCAGCACCCAGGGACATACCGGGAAGTAATACCAACTGTTCAATTCTGTTTACAACAGTATATGCGGCTATTACCGTATCATTATAACTATTGATAACTCCCTGTAACGCCATCATGGATACAGACACAAAGGAATTTTGAAGTGCAACTGGCAATCCCAGTTTTAGGCATTTTTTTAATATTTCCTTATCCGGTTTAAACTCTTTTAAAGGCATTCGGAGTATCTTTACTTTTGCCAATGCATAGGTCACACAACTGATGGCAGAGATAATCTGTGCCAACACGGTTGCAAATGCTACGCCTGCAACACCCCAATGAAATACTAATAAGAATAAAAAGTCAAGACCGATATTAATAAGACAAGCCAAAGCAAGAAACTTTAAAGGTGTAACAGAGTCCCCGAGTGCTCGAAGTACTGCTGCCATTCCGTTATAACAAGAAACACCTAAAATACCTGCAAAGGTAATTTTCATAAACTGGTCCGCTTGGACGATAATGGTATCCGGTGTATTCAAAAGTTCAAGCAACCATCTACTGGATACAAATCCGATTATACCCATAATTGTTGATACAATAATAACTACATAGGTTGCTGTAGCAAACCCTTTTCTCACATTTTCGTAGTCCTGTGCACCGAAATACTGACTTATGACAATGGAAATACCTGCTGAAAGACCAAAGGTAAGTCCCAGTATTAAAAATACGAGTGAGCCAGTTGCTCCTACAGCAGCAAGTGCCTCACTACCAATAACCTTACCTACAATGATTGAATCTATTAAATAGTAGAACTGTTGAAACAAATTGCCGATCAACATTGGTACTGAAAATTTTAAAATTAATTTAGCCGGCGAACCGCTGGTCATATCTCTAGTTATTGACTTTTCCATTCTGCACCTCAAATTCAGAGTTTATAAAGTTAATTTAATTGTAAATTCCTGTTTATGTATATAACGTTACTTGTTGTATTATACTCTATTTTTCTATTTTGTAAATCTCAAATTCTTTTAGAATTACTAATTTAGTTTCAATTTTTACTAATATATTCTTGACAATAATTCCATTACTTGTCAGCTATATATAGCCATTCCTAATCATATTCCCCTGTCTCTCTCATATAATTTAAAGAAGATTGACCATACCGGGAGTGACGCAATGAATTGGCACAGTTTATCCGTTGAAGAAACATTAAAAAAACTGGAGGGTTCACGGGACAAAGGATTATCTACAAAAGAAGTAAAAGATCGACAACTTATCTATGGAAAGAACATGCTAACAGCAAAAAAAGGAAAGCCGCTCATATTAAAGTTTTTCGCCCAATTTGCTGATTTTATGATTATTATATTAATATTTGCTGCAATCTTATCCTTTTTAGTTTCTTACATGGAAGGCGAACCCGATTACGTCGATCCGATCATCATACTAATCATTATCACAGTAAATGCCACCTTAGGTCTTGCACAAGAAGCAAGGGCTGAAAAGGCATTAGAATCCTTAAAAAAACTATCTGCTCAAACAGCTCACGTACTTCGTGACGGAAAGGTATTCCAGATTAATGCAGAAGATTTAGTTCCTGGTGACATTATTTTGTTAGAAACCGGTAACTATGTACCGGCAGATGCAAGGTTAGTGAATGCCATGAACTTAAAGGTTGAGGAATCCTCCTTAACCGGGGAGTCACACCCTGTGGAGAAATCAGCCGAGGCAGTCCTGGTTCCTGATACAGGGCTAGGTGATCGAATTAATCTTGTCATGTCTGGCAGCAGCATTTCCTACGGAAGAGGAATTGCAGTTGTCACTGACATTGGTATGAATACACAGGTAGGTCATATCGCTTCCCTTATTATTAATGAAGAAACCCCTATGACCCCCTTACAAAAGCGTTTGGCAGATACGGGAAAAGTACTGGGTATCGCAGCTCTTATCATCTGCGCAATCATTTTTGTAATGGGCTTATTAAAGAATGTCGGTATCTTTGAAATGTTCATGACCTCCGTAAGTCTTGCGGTGGCTGCAATACCGGAAGGTTTACCTGCCATTGTAACCATTATGCTCTCTTTGGGTGTCATGCGTATGGCTAAGAAAAATGCAGTCATTCGTAAGCTTCCAGCAGTCGAAACACTGGGAAGTGCTACCGTTATTTGTTCTGATAAAACCGGAACACTGACGCAGAATGTAATGACCGTAACTCAAATTAGTTCTATCCAGGGAAAAGAAGATTTTAAAAGTGACTTTGGTTCCTTTCTATTATCCCATGCTGCTCTTTGCAATGATGCGATTTTAGAACTTGATAAACAGACCATTAATATAACTGGAGAACCTACTGAGAAAGCACTTGTACTCGCAGCTTATAACACAGGATCGAATAAACTGAACTTAGACCGAACATATATGAGAGTACATGAAATTCCTTTTGATTCTACTCGTAAGCTTATGACAACAGTACATAGCTCTTTCGATCAAAACTATCGGAGTGTTACGAAGGGCGCTTTTGATTTCTTACTTCAACTCTGCACTCAATACTATTATGACGGAAAACAATATCCGCTTACAAACAGGGAAAGAAGCAGACTAACCGCTCTTAATAATGAAATGACTGGAAAGGCTTTAAGAGTAATCGCAGTAGCCTATAAGAATTTACCTGCACAAAACAATAAGTTGCCTGCTAATCAACTGGAGTCAGGGTTAACCTTTGTGGGTTTAATTGGAATGATTGATCCTCCCAGACCCGAGGTGAAAGATGCAGTTGCACTCTGCCGTCAAGCCGGTATCCGTCCAGTAATGATTACAGGCGATCATGTTCTTACTGCGAAAGCAATTGCAAAAGAACTTGGTATTCTCTCTGAAGGTGAAGAAGCTATCACCGGAGATATGCTAAATCGTATGAGTAATGAGGAATTAGTAGATAATATAGATCGTTATCGTGTTTTTGCAAGAGTTTCGCCTGAGCATAAGGTACGTATTGTCAAAGCCTTTCAAAGTCGCGGGAACGTGGTTGCTATGACAGGAGATGGTGTAAATGACGCCCCTGCGCTGAATGCAGCTGATATAGGTTGTGCTATGGGTATTTCCGGTACTGACGTAGCTAAGAATGCCGCCGATATGGTACTGACTGATGATAACTTTGCAACCATTGTATCCGCTGTAAAAGAAGGCCGCGGTATCTATGATAACATCAAAAAGGCGGTACATTTCCTGCTATCCAGTAATATCGGTGAGATCCTTACAATATTTGTCGCTATTTTCTTAGGTTTGCCTACTCCGCTCGTTGCTGTACAGTTACTTTGGGTAAATCTTGTAACAGATTCACTGCCTGCCATTTCACTCGGTGTAGAACCAACTGATAAGGATATCATGAAGAAGAAACCAATATCAGCCAGCAAAGGCATGTTTGCAGACGGTCTTGCAGCAAAAATCATATTAGAAGGTATTATGATTGGAACCCTGGCACTTCTTGCCTTCATGATTGGTTATCATATCTACGATTTACCAACCGCTAAAAGCATCATGCATATGCCTGACAGTATTGCAAATGGTTCAGTTACGCCCTGGGTCGGCAGAACTATGGCTTTTGCCGTACTTAGTTTGTCACAACTCTTCCATTCCTTTAACATGAGAAGTGAGCATTCTATTTCAGAAATCGGACTCTTTACGAATCGAAAGCTTGTTTATTCCTTTGTTATTTGTGCTTTGCTGCAGATTTCTGTTATTATGATTGCTCCGCTGGCAAAAATATTTCAAGTAGTACCGTTAAACCATAGACAATGGGCTATTACCCTGTTACTTTCCTTTGTACCTATCATCGTCGTGGAGGCTCAAAAGAAGTTTAGTTTTAAAAACCCAAAAGCTTAATCTGTTAAATATCCCATGCTGAACTGTGAAAAATATTTTTAGAATGGAGAATTAGTGCTACTTGAATTCTTTTCTGATTCGTTATATAGTTATAGGTAACAATAACTCTCATATGGAATAGGCATATCGGGTTATTAATCTTATTTGTGAGGTGCTGGTGTGAACACAAACTCCAATAAAAAAGAAACTCCGGTCACTCCATATGATGATACTATGTGGGAGCGTTATTCCATGTATGACAGGATGCCTTATGTTTGGGATCCCGACTTGAATGCAGAGAAGGTTTTTCGCAAGGTTACCGGAAATATTATCAAAGCCTACCGTTGTAAAACCGAAGCGCCCTTTGAGTTAAAGCACGAATGATAAGCAAGAAGCTTTTAAGCTGTATCTTTGGGTACAGCTTTTTATTTATTTCCATTTAATTATGATAGAGGTGTAACGATGAATGTACTTCAAATAACAAATAATCATACAAATTGCTATCTGCTTCCAGCAGAGAAGGGTTGGTTGATGATTGATACTGGTTTACCAGATACATTTTCTAATCTACTGCAATTATTAAGTCAGCAGTCCATTCAACTAAATGAAATCAATTATCTCCTAATAACTCATTTTCATCCCGACCATGCAGGACTTACACAAAATCTTTGCGATCTGGGCATTAACCTTGTGATTCACGAAGAGCAGTATCCCTACATGAATAAGTTGAATCTCTTTTATAAAAAGAATCAAAAAGCCAATTACAAGGATATTATTCCAAGCCATGCACTTATCCTAACGGATGACAGCAGCTCACGCTTCTTTGATGAAATCGGTATCCATGGCGAATTAATTACAACACCCGGGCATAGCGATGATAGTGTAAGCCTGGTCATACCAAACGAATGCGCTTTCACTGGGGATCTGCCCCTCTTTTCTTTAAAAGAAGCGTATAATGATTTTGTTATTGAAGACAGTTGGGACATGCTATTGCAATATCGACCGAAAATTATCTATCCAAGTCACGCAGATCCCTATAACGTAGAATAGAATACTGAAAAATTTTTAAGAAACTATAGGTTATTCAGTACCATCAACTTAGTATACTATTTCGTCACCAAGCCAAAGGTGTTCTAAATTATTGTTTATGTAGTATATGGTTTATGTTTCTGCTTTATGAAACTATAGCAAAACTATGGGTATATATATTCAGCTGGCGCAGACCGGCAAAAAATGATGCCAATCTTAACGGCAGTCATTTTTTGGTAAGGCAAGTCCAGATGATTATATATACCCATAGTCTATTTATATCTAAATTATTTTACACTATTAGAACACCTTAAACGCATCTTTTCCGAGATATCTTGCATTACAACCAAGTTCCTGTTCAATACGAAGCAACTGATTGTATTTTGCAACACGATCTGTTCTTGATGGAGCACCTGTTTTAATTTGTCCTGCATTGGTTGCTACTGCGATATCAGCAAGCGTAACATCCTCTGTTTCGCCAGAACGATGGGAAACTACTGCTGTCCAACGATTATTCTTAGCCATCTCAATAGCATCTAATGTCTCAGTAAGAGAACCAATCTGATTAAACTTAATTAATACAGAGTTTGAAATTCCCTGCTTGATACCTTCTTTCACACGAGTCGTATTCGTAACAAAAAGATCGTCGCCAACGAGCTGAATCTTATTGCCTAAACGTTCTGTTAACAGCTTCCAGCCCTTCCAATCCTCTTCTGATAAACCATCTTCTAAGGAAATGACAGGATATTTATTGCAAACTTCTTCCCAGAAATCAACCATTTGTTCAACAGTCTTATATTCACCGGATTTCCAGAATAGATAATCTCCTTCTCTTCCTGCCTTTTTCGCTTCATCATACATTTCTGTAGCCGCAGCATCAATTGCAATATAGAAGTCTTCACCTGGACGATATCCAGCTGCTTCGATAGCTTTTACTATATAGTCAAGTGCCTGTGTATCACTGCTGAACTTAGGTGCAAAACCACCTTCATCACCAACTGCCGTTACAAATCCATCATTCTTTAATAGCTTCTTGAGTGTATGGAATACGGTTGTGCTGTGCTCTAAAGCTTCCGAAAAGCTTGCTGCACCAACTGGCATAATCATGAATTCCTGAATATTAAGACTGGAATCCGCATGCTTTCCACCATTGATAATGTTCATCATTGGCACTGGAAGAGTCTTTGCATTTACACCACCGAGATAACGATAAAGAGGCATTTTTAAGGAAGCTGCTGCTGCCTTAGCTACTGCTAAAGAAACACTTAGGATTGCATTTGCTCCAAGTTTCCCTTTGTTATCAGTGCCATCAAGTGCAAGCATTTTAGCGTCAATTTCTGTTTGCTGAGTTGCTTCCATTCCAACGATTTCTTTTGCGATTAATTGATTAACATTATCTACTGCTTTTCTTACACCTGTTCCCAGGTATCTGCTCTTATCGCCGTCACGTAGTTCAACTGCTTCAAATGCTCCTGTTGATGCACCAGAAGGAACTGCTGCTCGTCCCATACTACCATCTGCAAGAAAAACCTCTGCCTCAACTGTAGGATTGCCTCTGGAATCTAAAATCTCTCTTCCTATCACTTTTTCAATTACTAAATTTTTCATGATAAATTCTTTCCTTTCATTAAATGAATTATGTTTTGATCAAACTTAACGCAATCGTCCAAATAGATAAAATATCATATATATTATACTCTTCTATCTGGAAGCTATGCGGATAAAATGACTACATCTTCTATCTTTCCTACCATTTTGCATCCAAATTAAATTTGTAAAATCTGTAAAATGCGGGAGAATATGGTATGATAGCTCTATTTTATCTAATATTTTGATTTCAATCAATAGTAATCTGAATTTTAATTGAATTTTTACAATATTCCGTAACAGTTCAGCTATGCAAGTATCTAATACAATATGTAAGAAAGCTCGTTTTCAAATATATATTACATCAGATACTTGCAGGCGTTCTGCCTAAGCGAAATGCAACAAAGCGAAATCAAGATTACAGCTGACCTGTTACAGAAATATAATATCTTAATACATTATAATAGAGAAGGCTTGCTTTCAAATACATATTTTTCTGCATAATTTCAAATATATAAATAGATTAATTTGCTAACTGTCTGGAATGTTGTTATACTATGTTTGAACGAAATTAGGTAAAGCTTTCCAAGATGTATTCTTGTTTAAGCTTTGCAATAATCGATATAATAAAGAAATGGAAGGAGAACTTATGAGTAAAACATTTGAAAAATTACAACCATATCTGGAGAAAACCATGGCGCTGCAGTCCGCACGTGTTCTTTTTGAATGGGACGATCAAACCAGCGCTCCCTTTGAAGCTGCTGAATACACCTCTAAGGTAATTGGTGTATTATCTGATGAGTATATGAAGAGTCTTATTAATGACGACGTAAGAAAACTACTGAAAAAACTTCAGGAGGAAAAAGAACAAAAGGAACTAACAGAAACCGAAAAGGCGATTGTTAGAGAACTTGCTAAATCCTATGATCAGTTAGAGAGCATTCCTCCTCAGGAATATCGTGCATTTAACGAATTGACCTCTATTTCCAGCAGAAAATGGTCTAAGGCGAAAAAGGATAATCGTTATGAAGATTTTGCTCCTTATCTAAAACAGATAATTGAGTATAAGAAAAAATTTGCAAAATATCGATTAAAAGATGATAAAAAACCCTACGAAGTTCTTCTTGGAGATTTTGACGAGTGCTTTTTGATTGAAGAACTTGACGTATTCTTTGACAAAGTAAAAAAAGAAATAATTCCATTACTAAAAGACGTTTCAAAAATTGCTGAAACTGTTGATAAGAGTTATAACTACCTTTCTTACAATGTTGATAAGCAACGTGAATTCTGCAAATACCTGGCAGGATATGTTGGCTTCGACTTTAATCGTGGAGTTATAGCAGAAAGTGCACACCCCTTCACCACCAATCTTCATAACCATGATGTGCGTATCACAAGTCGTTACATTGAGGATAATTTAGAAAGTGCTATGTTCTCAATGATTCATGAAAGCGGTCATGCCATTTATGAAATGAACATTGATAATTCCATTACTCAAACCTTGGTAGGTGGCGGCGCTTCCATGGGAATGCACGAATCACAATCCAGATTTTATGAGAATATCATTGGCCGCAGCAAAGAATTTTGGACTCCGATCTATGATAAACTGGTTGCTGCTTACCCTGACAATCTTAACAGCGTTTCCATCGATCAATTCATCAGAGGAATTAATAAAGCACAGCCAAGTCTAATCCGAACAGAGGCAGACGAATTAAGTTACTGTCTTCATATTATTATTCGATATGAAATAGAGAAAATGATTTTTGCCGATGAGGTTACTGTGGAAGAACTTCCAACCGTGTGGAACCAAAAATATCAGGAATACATGGGCATAACACCCTCCACTGATTCAGAGGGAATTCTACAGGATACGCACTGGTCCTGGGGTGAATTTGGATACTTCCCTTCCTATGCTATAGGAAGTGCTGTAGCAAGTCAGATTCATGCCTGCATGAAAGAAAAAATGCCCCTTGATGAGTACCTAAGTGAGGGTAATCTTTTACCAATCCGTGATTATCTGGGTGAGCATATCCATAAATTTGGAGCAGTTAAAAACACAAACGAAATATTACTGTCTGTTTGTGGGGAAAAATTTAATGCTGATTACTTTGTGGCTTATCTAAAAGATAAATATACAACCTTATATCAGTTATAAAATCCGTACTTTAATAAATAGATATAGAAAGAGCGAAAAAGAAACAGCAGAAAATACAATTGTCTTACTGCTGTTCTTTTTCGCTCTTTTCCTTTTTGATTCTTAGGTCTATTATACTAACTGCTCTTTTAATTATTACTATATCAATACTTCATGGTAATAAAGTTTACTTTTTATAGGTTATTTTATAGTTAAATATTGAATAAATATAAATACTTGTTGAATATTTTTTAATAATGTTATAAAATAGAAGAATATATTTAAAAGTTTATCTCATAAGAAACAAATAATATATTCAATGTTTTCAATTTTACCAAGAATATCCCTATAGATTACTGGATGTATATACTTACATAGAATTAGAAGTTGTAATAAAAATATAACATCCGTAATTGATAACATACAAGAATAGAAATGAGGTGCTAAAGATGAAATTATGGGGAGGCCGTTTTACAAAGGAAACCAATCAGTTAGTGCATAATTTTAATGCATCCATCTCCTTTGATCAGAAATTTTACCAGCAAGACATTCAAGGAAGCATTGCTCATGTTACCATGTTGGCAAAGCAGGGTATCATTTCTTCTGAAGAATGTGATTTAATTATAAAAGGATTAACAGATATCCTGGACGATATTACCAATCAGGTTCTTGAAATTGATCCGACTTATGAAGATATCCATAGTTTTGTGGAGTCTCACCTGATTAATCGAATTGGTGATGCGGGCAAAAAGCTTCATACCGGAAGAAGTCGTAATGATCAGGTTGCCCTTGATATGAAGCTTTATACGAGGCAGGAAATCAGTGAAATTGATGAGTTACTCAAATCTCTGCTCTTCACTTTGCAGGAAATCATGAAATCAAATCTTGATACCTACATGCCGGGCTTTACTCATTTGCAAAAGGCACAGCCAGTAACACTTGCACATCATGTTGGGGCATACTTTGAAATGTTTAAGAGAGACCGCTCCAGATTATATGACATTGAAAAAAGACTAAATCTTTCCCCTCTGGGAAGTGGTGCTTTAGCAGGAACCACCTATCCTTTGGATCGAAGCTATACTGCACAATTACTTGATTTTGATGGCCCTACCTTAAACAGTATGGACAGCGTATCGGATCGAGACTATCTCATCGAGCTATTAAGTGCACTTTCAACGATAATGATGCATCTAAGCCGTTTTAGTGAAGAGATCATCCTTTGGAACAGTAATGAATACCGCTTTGTAGAACTGGATGATGCTTATTCCACTGGTTCCAGTATCATGCCTCAAAAGAAAAACCCTGATATTGCAGAGCTGGTTAGAGGTAAAACGGGACGTGTCTACGGATCATTAGTTTCTTTATTAACAGTAATGAAAGGTCTCCCCTTAGCTTATAACAAAGATATGCAGGAGGATAAAGAATTTACTTTTGATGCAATTGATACCGTAAAAGGTTGTCTTGCCTTATTTAACGGCATGATAGCTGCCATGAAGTTCCATAAAGAGAATATGGCAGAAAGCGCAATGGGCGGGTTTACTAATGCCACAGATGCCGCAGACTACTTGGTTAATAAAGGAGTTCCATTTCGTGATGCACATTCCATCATTGGACAGTTGGT
The DNA here is from genome assembly GCA_047606065.1 of Mobilitalea sp. Taxonomy (GTDB): domain Bacteria; phylum Bacillota; class Clostridia; order Lachnospirales; family Lachnospiraceae; genus Mobilitalea. The sequence goes on along the minus strand of JASGEU010000030.1, from coordinate 15,197 downwards.
ACTTTTCTGTATTAAAGAAGATATTTCTTTAAGTGAGATGTCCTTGGAACAATACCAGAATATTAGCCCCATCTTTGAAAAGGATATTTATGATGCAATCAGTCTTTCCTCCTGTGTGAATCGCAGAAATACCATAGGCGCACCTGGTTTGGAGGCAATGTCCAAGGTTCTTAAGCTAAACGAGGAATACCTAAGCAAAGAAGCTTAATTAAACTTAATTATTAACTGATTTTCGGTTTTTCCCCCCATAAAATATGCTCCGCTTGGAGTAACAGTCATAAACTACTGTCCAACACAAGCGAAGCATATTTTACCTGTAGAAAATCTACTTTAATATATATTACTTTAAAAACTTATTATTCAGAATACTTAATTTTAGGAAACCATGTAAAATCCGGGTATTTAAACAAAGCCTTACCTCTAATCTTATCTCGTTCTACAAATTTATTGGTCCAGTACCTTGCATCCTCTGAGACTCCTCTATTATCTCCCATCATGAAATAACCCTCCTCTGGTATTACAAAAGGACCAAAATCATTACTTAGCTCTTCCATGACATAAGGTTCTGCTAACGCTTCTCCATTGATATAAACCAATCCATCTTTTCCTTCAATCGTTTCTCCTGGCAAACCAATAATTCGTTTAATGTAATCTACACTTTCATCATCTGGAAAAGGAAACACGACGATATCCCCTCGCTTCGGATCCTGAAATAAATATGCCTGTCGTAGTGCTACTACCCTGTCACCAATCATAATCGTATCTTCCATGGATCCGGAAGGAACTTCGACTTTTAACACAATGACTTTTGTAATAAATTGCGCTATAGCAATTGCTATTACTACTAAGACAACCCAACTAACTATTTCCTTTATTAACTTATTTGACATATAGTTACTCCATCTCTTATGTTATAGAATAGTCTTGCACATTTAATTATAAGCTTTGACCTATCGTTTGTAAACAAAAAGGATGGAGTGTCCTTATTATACCTTTTCAATTGTAAAAATATTATCTGCTGCCATCCAGAGACCTGGGAAGAAATTCATAATCTGCCAAACGCCGCCACCTCGTAAACCAAATTCGGGTATTAAGCGTAGTTTTGCGTTCATACTTCTTACATCATCAAACCAAACTACATGCTGAATTCCCTCTTCATTGGTATAGAAGTAATGTGGTGACTGGGTTAACTCATCAAACAATATTACTGCATTATACTGTGCCGCCCTTCTAATTGCCTCCTGATTGCTCATGGATTGCGCCATCGTTGTTCCTTTCACATAGGGAAGAGGCCAGTCATAAGCATAGTTAGCCACACCCATCAGAGCCTTATCCGGATCAATGACAGAGGTTCCGTATTGCAGAACGCGGCGCATATTGTTAATAGGAGCCGTTGGCATAGGCGAACTGTAGGTATACCCCCACTCATACGTCATTAAGAGCACAAGATCTGCCACTGCTCCAATGGTCGGATAATCATGAGCTTCATAGAGTAGTCCGGTCATGGTACCGGAGGTTTTCGGTGCGAGCGCCACAAGTGTAATAAAGCCTTCCGCATCCAATCTAGTATTAACTGCTGTAATAAATGCCAAAAATGCTTCTTTATCTTCTGGTAATACAAATTCAAAGTCTATATCTAGTCCGATATATCCCTTAGCCTTCATTGTTTCAACGATATTATTTATTAATGCCTCCTGCCCTTGTGGATTCTGAAACATCTGATGCGCAATCTGGCTATCAAATGCCTGCTGTTCATTCATAGGTGCCAGCATCATAATTGGACCAACTCCAAATTCTTTTGCGATTGCGATCAGCTCTGAATCATCGATCGTAACAAGTTCTCCAGCCGGAGTAAACCCATAAGTAAAAATAGAAAGGTAAGTTAAAAATGGAAGTGTCTTCCTAAGTACTGCACGATCGATAAACGGGTAAGCATATCCATTAAATACAACAGAATCTAATACCTCTTCTCCTTCATAAGTAATTACAAGAACTTCTCCTGGACTTAAGTTTTCTCTTGCTGCTACCTGCGGATTATTTTGAAGAATTTGGTTGGCATTAACGTCGTATCGTTGGGCAATTGAAAATAACGTATCCCCTTCTACAACTGTATGTGTGACCTCTGGCACCCGAATTCCAATACTTTGACCAACCACTAGATTATCTGGATTAGGCAACTCATTTTCTAAAATAATTCGTTCTGCTGATACTCCATATTGTGCTGAAATGGAGCTCATTGTATCTCCCGCCTTTACGATATGAATTATCATTTCATTCATTCCTCCGGTGATGCAAACTCTATAGTCAGTATATGCCGAAAGAAATACTTGGTGAAATTTTTATCGGAAGTTGCACGTTTGGAGATACTATCGTATAATGCATATATTCTTTGTTTTTATGAATAAATATTTCGACGAAAGGATTGGAGACAATTATGAACCAATTTAAAGAGGTGATTCCTAGCTTGATAAGAAAAAATCCCTTCCAGGCAATCGGTAAGGAATGGATGCTGGTTACCGCCGGCAATCAGGAGAAAGTGAACACTATGACAGCTTCCTGGGGTGGTCTAGGGGTAATGTATGGAAAGGATGTAGCTTTTGTAGTTATTCGTCCACAACGTTATACAAGAGAATTTATTGATCGGGAAGAGACCTTTTCCCTAAGCTTTTTAGATAAAAAACATAGAGATACGCTGAACTATTTAGGAAGTGTGTCTGGCAGAACAGAGGATAAGATTAAAAAATCAGGTTTGACCTTGGAATTTGATAATAATATTCCTTATTTTGCTGAAGCAAATCAAGTCTTCCTGTGTAAGAAGTTGGTGAAACAGGAGCTTGGCAGCGATTCCTTTTTAATCCCCAGTTTGGATTCCACCTATTATCCTAATAACGATTATCATATCTTATATATTGTAGAGATTGTAAAGACATTACAGGCTAAGAGACAAGAGTCCAAATAGAATATCTGATAATCTTATTAACAAAAATATACTCCTTGTATTTTTAATCCCTCTGGAATATAAAAATACAAGGAGCTTTTTTATAATTTTTGAATCCAGGTACCCGCCATCGTAATCCAATTCTGACATTCAGTCACTAATGGTTGTCCCTTATCATAGATACTTCTTGTCTCTTCCGTTGCCAAAGATAATCCATGACCTCCTTTTGGATAAATATGCAGTTCAAAAGGAATATTCTTCTCTCTCATTGCTTGACAGAAATACAGAGCATTTTCAACTGGTACCACAGTATCTTCAAAGGTATGCCATAGAAATGCAGGCGGTGTCATTTCGGTTACACGGGTCTCTAAGGACATTTGCTCAACCAGCTCTTCATAACGATCCTGTAGTAAAGCTACAAAAGAATCCCTGTGTGCATATTCTCCTGAAGTAATTACTGGATAGGATAAAATAATTCCATTTGGCTGATAACACTCTTTTGGCATCTGAAGGATGTCCTCTAAGAATTTCTCGTGCCACAAGGTTCCTAAACTAGCAGTCAAATGACCACCAGCCGAGAAGCCTGCAACGATAATTTTATCCGAATTAATATTCCATTCCTTTGAATGCTGTCTTACATATGCAACGGTTTTTGCTAACTGTGTAAGTGCAATCGGGAATTTGGCTGGATGAACAGAATATCTTAATATACAGGCATGGTAACCAAGGGCATTAAACTGCAGGGCAATTGGTTCCGCTTCACGGTCAGAAGTAAATCGATATCCGCCTCCCGGACAGATAATTACCATTGGCCGTGTTCTCTCTGGATCCACCTCAACACTATTATCAATTATATATGTGGTTAATAAAGCCTTCCACTCACCTTCCACAATGTCAATCTTCTCATGTATCATTGGTTCTCTCCTCACTTTGTGCTTTTTAAATCAATATCCTTAATCTTTAATTTAATCTCATTTTTAATTATCATCTCATTAAGAACACCTTGCAGTTCCTGCTTATATTCTGTAAAAATAGAAGTAAGTAATTCATCTCTCTGATTCCTTGGTATCGCTTGTATCACAGCCGATAATACATTCCTTGGAAGATCACCCCATTTTGATAATAGCTTTGCAATACGGCTTGCTTCACTCTCTTGTTCCTGCAGCTTCTGCATAATTAAAGGTAACAGATTCATAATCGTCTGCTCGTAATCAATGTCTTCCAATACAAGTTCGATACGCAACATATCTTTTCCACTCCTTTCTAAAACAAGAAAATCTAAATCTTTAACAACTGCAACAATTCCATTTTCAATAAAGGTATCATTTAGATATCTTGTAATCTCCGCAGAATGATTCGATATCAAAGTTGCCGCCAACTGCTCTTTTTTTGGAATTACAGAGATAACAAATTTAGAAAACCCGGAAGCTTTCTTTCCCTTACTAATTAGCTTTGCTAAAAAATCTAACAGTAAACTGTCTTGGTCTTTGCACCATTTTAATAGATACGGCATGGCAAAATCTGCAACGGAGGCATAATCTATGTCATATAGGTATAATTTCGCTATCAGCATATATTAATCTCCTTTCTTGTACAGATTTCGTACTTTTTCATTATAATATGTACGCCTCCAATTAACAATGTATTCTATTAGCTTAATTTTGTTGCATCATATAAAGCATTAATTTATGTTATTTTGTAATAATCTTTATAACAAAAACCTGCAGATATATTTATACCTGCAGGTTTTTGTATTATATTTGCTTTCTAACTATATTTCATTATTACCTATCACTTATAGTGAAAATTGTGTGCGAACTCTATATTTATAGATTAACTCGTTTTCCAGCTTCTCTAATGCTTTCTCAAAGAAAATTAAAACTGCCTCAACCACTTTATAGCAAAGTTCTACAATAAACTTAATGTCTATATGTACCTCTTTCAGTGCCTTCAAGTAGTTCTTATGAGTCTTCTTTATATATGTGACTATTTCCTCAAAAGAAGAAAATTGCTGGTTTAACTGTCGTGGTCTCTGTGCATCTTCACGGAGTAAATATTTACGCAAAGAGTTCTTCAGTTCCTTTTCGTATAAAACATGTTCTTTGATATTACCTTTAAAAATTGAATTATGTGGAAAGGTACAATAATCTGAAAGATAATGTGTGATTACACCCAGGTGTCTTGCGTAGTATCGGTCAATGCCTCTAGTTATGTCATACTCTACAGTTATTTTTTTAATAACTTCAATTAAATCCTCGAAAGTCTCGTCAATTGTATGTCGTTTTGTTAAAAATGATGGTTTTAAATCCGGTAGAATACTGCCTAAATAAAATGCTTTTCTATGATCGTTTAGTTCTTGAACCTGCATATTATTAGCCAAATATCTAGCTAACGAAATATGTGACTTCTTTCTCAATACATTTCCTCCTAAATACTAGGTAACCACTGGCTGTATACAAAACTCCAATCCTCGGCTGTTCTTGGTACCACTTCACATCCTACACCATTTTTAGCCGTATATCAATAGGATTCAATTGATACTTATAGCACAATTCAGACAGCATGATTCGACATAATGTGCACCGTTCACCTTTTTTCCCTTCTATGGTCTTTCTATCCTTCGTTTAGACCCATTGCCACACGTGGGTCTGAACGGAAGAAAAAAGCTGGAAAACTTGACATTGGTATAATCTTACTGTAAGATTGTTAAGTGTATAAAGCTAATATATTATAATTAATTTAAGAAATAGGAGATAATAATTTATGGAACCCAGCGATGTCACGCAGCTGATCATTTTATGCATTCTGTTAATGTTATCCGCTTTTTTCTCTGCTTCTGAGACCGCACTGACTACAATTAATAAACTGAGGATTAGAACTTTAGCCGATGATGACGTTAAAGGAGCTAAGACCGTCAGTAAGTTAATTGAAAATCCCGGCAAGATGTTAGCTGCAATATTAATTGTCAATAACGTAGTTAATATTTCTGCTGCTGCACTTGCCACTACTTTAGCCATTGAACATTATGGTTACGATTCGGTTGGACTTATAGCTGGTCTTCTTACATTATTAATTCTTATCCTTTGCGAAATTACACCCAAATCCATGTCCACCGTTTATGCAGAAAAAATATCACTTGCAGTGGGTGGTATCATCTATTTTTTCACAAAACTACTAACTCCAGTTATCTTTATACTTAATACAATCTGCCAGGGGATCTTAATCCTATTTCGGATCGATCCAAAGGCTAAGGCTTCTGCTCTCACAGTTAATGAACTTAGAACCATACTTGATTATAGTCATGAAGAAGGTGTAATTGAAAGTGAAGAACGAAGAATGCTTACCAATGTGGTAGATTTTGGTGACTCCGTAGCAAAAGATGTTATGGTACCTCGAATTGATATGGCTTTTGCCAATGTGGATTATACTTATGATGATCTTGTTCAATTATTTTCTGAAGAGAAATATACCAGGATGCCAGTATACTCTGAAACTAGAGACAATGTAATCGGTATTGTTAATTTAAAGGATGTCTTTTTTTATAAAGGTGACCCAAAGGATTTCAATATTCTTGATATTATACGTGAACCCTACTTTACATACGAATACAAAGGAACCTCAGAATTATTAATAGAAATGCGCCGAAACTCAATTTCCCTTGCAATTGTCTTAGACGAATACGGCACTACAGTCGGGTTGATTACAATTGAGGATTTATTAGAAGAAATCGTAGGTGAAATCCGAGATGAATATGATGACGATGAAGAAGATAATATTAAAGCCATTTCCGAATACGAATATATCGTAGATGGTTACACCAAACTATATGAAATCAATGAGGTACTAGGCTTATCACTGGAATCTGATGATTATGATTCCATTGCCGGACATATCATAAATCTCTTAGATCATCTTCCCGAAAAAGGAGAAACAGTTACAGAGGATGATATTATCTTTACTGTAGTTTCAGTCGATAAGAACCGTGTCGATAAAGTACATATTGTATTGCCCTCATCGGATAAAAATGAGGATAATGAATAAAATATCTCTAAGGAATGTCTTAACGACATTCCTTTTTTAATGTCAATATTGTTTTCCTCATTGTGCTTCTTTCATTTTGTGTTAATCTATAAACTTATTTTGCAAAAATCAATATTTTGTATTGACAAACAATGTTTAATTGTTTACAATCTTATTGTATAAAACATTATTTAAGAAGGGATTGGTTGTAACTATGAATTCAATTTATGATTACCGCGTTAAGGATGCCAAAGGAAACGAAGTATCATTGGAGGAATATAAGGGAAAATTAATGTTAATCGTTAATACCGCAACTGGCTGTGGCTTAACACCTCAATATGAAGGTATTCAGACTTTATATGATAAATATAAGGATAGCGGATTGGAAATTCTCGATTTTCCATGCAATCAATTTGCCGGACAGGCGCCTGGAACTGTGGATGAAATTCATACGTTCTGTACCTCTCGTTATGGTATAACCTTCCGATTATTTGAAAAAATTAATGTAAATGGCAAAGATGCAGAGCCATTATTTAAATATCTAAAAGAAGCAAAGGGTGGTATCCTGGGCAATGAAATCAAATGGAACTTTACAAAGTTCCTTGTTGATCAAAATGGGAATGTTATTAAACGTTACGCTCCCACTGTCTCCCCAGAGCATATAGAAAAAGATATATTAAAATATATAAATAAGTAAAATTAGAATATTTATGATAGAATAGAGTAAAGTTAAGTTATAAATAACTTTGAATGACAAAATTAAACAGAAAGGATAACGTAACATTCTCTATACGGAATGTTACCAGGTAAGCATATGAATATCTATGATTTTACAGTTAAAAACAGATACGATGAGGAAATCTCCCTTGCAGATTACAAAGATAAGGTTGTCCTAATTATTAATACCGCAACACAATGTGGTTTTACTCCTCAGTACGATGCACTTCAGGATTTATATGAGAAATACTCTCCAGAAGGCTTTGTTATACTTGATTTTCCATGTAATCAATTTGGTAATCAGGCTCCAGGCAGTAATGAAGAGATCTATAGCTTCTGTGATGCGAATTATGGTGTAACCTTCCCCATCTTCTCTAAGATTGAAGTAAATGGTGATAATGCACATCCATTATATAAATATCTTACTAGCGAGAAGAGCTTTGGTGGCTTTGATTTAAATCATCCCATTGGTGAGCGTTTAGTGGCTAAATTATCTGCTGATGATCCTGATTATGCGAATAAACCAAGTATTAAGTGGAACTTCACTAAGTTTTTAATCGACCGTAACGGCAATGTTGTGGAACGCTTTGAACCTACCGCTGATCTTTATGATCTTGAGTTTAAGGTAAAAGAATTATTATAAGAATTTAATTCGTAAAATAATTTTACTAAGTGTTACATTACTTTAATTACGATAAATGACTCTATACCGATTTTCTAAGAAAGCATTGTGCTATTAACGCACAGTGCTTTCTTTCTTCTTGACAAACTTAATTAAATTCGTTATTCTATATTAGTCCCATTTGGGACTAATATTCAGAAAAGAGGTATTCCATATGCATTGGATTCTTTTAAGCTTAGCTATTCTATTCGAAATTATTGCAACTACTTTAATGAAAGTCTCCTCCGGTTTTACGAAGCTCCTGCCAACACTTGGTACGGCCGTTGGTTACATCTTATGCTTTACCTTTTTATCCATGGCACTAAAAAAGATAGATTTAAGTGTTGCTTATGCAATTTGGGGTGCTGCAGGTATTACTATTATGGCTGCGATCGGTATCCTCTTTTTCAAAGAAAGTATTAATTTTTTAAAAGTAGCCTCCATTCTCTTTATCGTCCTAGGTGTAATTGGTTTAAATTTAAGTGGTGCAAAACATTAATTCATCTTGCAGAAAACCTGTTATAGAATGCGAATGTAATAATATACTTGGCTAATTGTGCAATTTAATTCACATAAATATTCGTCCCAAGGACTTGGGGCTTTGACTTAATAGAATTGTTAGTCCAATTTGTAGAATAGAACTTAATGGAGGTTATGAACTGTGGAGCAGTCAATGAAGCACTTAATTAGCAAATACTATGATAACTGGATAGGCATGAATTCCGTCTATGAAAAATGGGCTAAGCTGCATGATCTAACTTACAACACCCTAATGACATTATGGGTAATACACAACTTCTCAAATGACTGCACCTCACAGCTTATCTCCGAGAAGCTGCAGCTTCCAAAACAAACCGTCTCTGCAATTCTTAGTTCCTTAGAGAAGGCTGGTCATATTGTCAAAACCAGCAGTAACAAGGATAAAAGAAATAAGAACATAGTTTTTACTGCTAGTGGTGAGGTCTATGCAAATCGAATTCTCACGGAACTCTATGAATTTGAATGTAAAGTTCTATCTGATATGAAGGAATCTGATTTAATACAGATGTTAAAATACAATGATGAGTTATTACACAAGTTTAGGAATGTATTAGAAGCTAACGTTTAATCAGTAAATTGCACCTGTGGTATAGTCATCACCCATCTTCTTGCAAGAATAATAAATAAAGGCATCTCCAGCGTAAAAGCGAAACGTTGGTCCTTTGCTGCTTGTTTTTGATAACGGTGGTCCTTCCATTACCCACATACTACAATTACCATTATTTGTATAATTAATAGAATTAAGATAACTTAAACGCTTATTACCGCTACTATCTACGGTATAGATATTTAAATTTACAATAATGTAGCCATCCGTTAACCAAAACTTTTCTGAATAATCAACTCCATATTTATCAGCATAATCCAGGACATCAAAATCTTTCTTAACCACATGAACCAGGTTAGGTATATAATACTGGCCATACCAACGCTGCATTGATTTTTCTGCATCACTTTCCTTTATACCACTGGCAACTATATCGTCAAAGCTATCTAACATTTTGATATTTGCTGCATACTCTTGTCCTATAAGCGTTCGAAATGCGTAATTCAGCTGTACTTTTGAAAAAGTGAACATTCCTGACTTTTGCCAGAAATACTTACCATACTTCATACCTCTAAGCGCTGCAGTAAGCTGCATTTCGTCTCTTGGAATAGCCAGGCCTAAATCACCTGTCGTATATGATTTAATATTAACGGAATCCAGGGCGCTGCCTACTTTGACGAGATTGCGGTTTTTACCATTGATATCTTCCGAGTAATAAAGGTCTACCGCTGTCCTGTTTTCTCCATTTAAATCTACAAAATAAAAGGAAGGCTTTATAACTACACTGGAACCATCGGAGAACATAGTACCAATTGTATCCAGGGAGAACCGTACCATATATCCGGTCTTTAAGATCCCTTGATTTTTATAATATGGATGGCTGCCATTGGTTAGTGGAAATGTATATTTAATATTTCGACCAGTGTCCTTTCCGTACTGATCATTGGTTCCAAGGGCGTAGGTATACGAATAGTTCTTGCTGTAGTTCGTCTTTCTGGTACCGTCTAAACAGGTTGAAATATCCTTCTTAAAATCAGAGGATTTCGGAACCCGAAAGGTTTCTTCCCATATGGGGTAATCTGCAATGTCATAGATTTTTAACCCATAGATTCTTCCTGATACTTCAAAGTACTTAGAGCTTGTTGCTACATAACGGGACCTGGTTTTATTTGCATATGTTTCTGTACTTGTCAAACTATCTTCACCGTTTACAGCCACAGTTCGAAATTCAGCTTTATAAAACCCTTCTTTTGTCCAGGTAGGAAGATAAAACCTTGCCGTATTCTTTCCGATGGTTATCCAGGTTTCTGCTTTTACATAATCATCATTTCCATTCTTATTGTCACTACCAACATCTACAAATACATCAAAGGGAAATTTAACCTCATTTCTTAATAGACCGTTTTTTGCTGCTATATATGAAGCCATGCTATTATGTAAAGATTTTGAATAATCTCTGGTATAGTACCCAGTTATTCCAGTATGAAAGCCAGTATTTGATATATTAACTGTAAAATCAGATAGGGAAGAATCCGGATCAAGAACAAGTGGAATGTGGTTAGAAGTTGGTGAAAGAAGCTGCACATACTTATTATTATCTGCTGTAACAATCGGATCGCAGATTACTGAGGTATGAATGACTACATCTTCCAAACCATTTACAAAGTAAGTTAATTGTGATGACCTAGTTGAATTAACCTGCGCTATAGCTTTATATATTATTGTTCCATAAGAAGAATATACCCCATTCTTTTTAGTTGCCAGGATGACCTGATTATTTTTATATAATACATTTTCATCTGTTACCGTCGTACATTGCGGTAAGTAGTTAATTTCAATATTCGGTGTCTCCAGTTCTTTTATTTGATTGCTCATTACGGTATTGCCATCAAAGAGTAACAAATCACTTCTTACCTTTATTTTGCCTGTTTGTACTAAAGCAAAGTAAGAAAAGTCCTCTTCTTTTATAGTTGGTTTTGTTGTGTTTTCGGAGATAATAGTTTCAGATGGTAAAGTAATACCATGTTCAACCTCTTCCGGAGGTATCAGGTGGTAGTCTTTACTTGACGAATGATAATAGAATATAGAAGGTGAATCATAGTAGGATGTATTTGGTGTAATAGTAATCTTACCATTTGGAAGAGCATAATTCTGTAATTCTGCCTGGTTAATGGTAAAGTAGTCTAAATTAAGTATTTCCCAATAACCATAGGCTCTAGGAACAATTACGGTCTGCTCTACCGTGACGGTTTCTGTGACTGTTTTTGGTCCTCCTGAACCTAAAGGTGTAGCTGTATTCCATTTTAAGATATAATCCTTTGATACTGTAATCTTATAGTTTTCAACACCAACTTTCTTTTCAAAGGAATAACCGAGCAAGTAGTCTCTTGCTACCACCTGACCATATAAACTTTCAGTAGTTGGTATTCCTAAAGTAACTGTAAATTTTTCAGAATTCCTTATGTCTGCTCTAATTACTCCCGTAGTTTGGTCCTTAGTAAAACTTGAGTACTCATTATCAGCGCTAGGAATAATAATAGGAGGAATTGTTGGTGTAGGGGTCGGCGTTGGGATCGGCGTTACGCTTGGTGTTACTGTGGGAGTTACTGTTGGGGTGACCGATATGGTAGGAGTCGGTGTAACCGGAACACCCTTTTTGTAAACCAGATAAATATTCATTCCTCCAGATTCAACTTCCGCTTTGTTACTTTTTATCTGGCTTATCTTCCAGCCATCTTCTTTATATCTTGATACAATCTTAGCCGTACTGCCTTTTTTCGTAACATAGTAGCCGATCAGCTCATAAGAGTCCGTACCTTTTGTCTTATGTTCCTCCTCATTCGACCAGGATACAGTATCACCAGCAACTACAGAATCTAATTGTTTTAAGCCAAGACTGACAGGAATAGCATCATCTGTTTGATAATATAGTGTATTTTTCTGCAACTTATCGTAAATCAAATAAACGTTCATTCCACCAAGTTCAACTTCTACTTTGTTGCTTTTTATATCGCTTATTTTCCATCCATCCGAGGTGTATTTTGAAACGATTTTACTCGAACTACCTTTTTTAGTAACATAGTAGCCAATTAACTTATAGGTATCACCGTCTTTTGTCTTTTGTTCATTCTCATTCGACCAAGAAACAGTTTCACCAGGAACTACAGAAGCTAATTGCTTTGAACCTAAACTAATAGGAGTAGAATCTTTTGTTTGATAGTATAACGTATTTTCCTGTTTTTGAGGTTTAAACTTCAAAGTCATATTGAAATATTTTTCAAAATCATCCAACGAACCTGAACCCCAAGACTCCGCTTCCATAATATCCTTCCAGTTTCTTAGATTATCTTTTCTTATGGAACCTCTTGTTTGTGTTTCAACATTGAAATTATAGGTCTGGAAAATGCAATGTAAGTAAATGTAGGTGTTTTTCTTTATATTGTAAAAATCCGTTTTTAACGCCCATTCTACTTTATTAGCGGGATATGTAATCGTTGTAATAACTGTATCACCTGCTATTACGTCTTCTTTCTGTCCATCTTTAAACCATAATACTGGAGCGTTACCAGCGCTGCTTACTGGTCCTGGACCTGTTCTATTCTTTGTACTCACTTCATCTGTGATTGCTTTTGTCGTTATGGATATTCCCGATGTCTCCCATCGAACGGAAGATGTTCCTTTTTTAGAAATACCTATAATGGTTATGATACCGTCTTCCATTGTTACAGTTAATATCGGTTCTCTATCTGAATTATAAACAATATACTTAGATTCATCTTCTCCGGCTGCATCAGCTTTAGTACTCAAAGGAACTAATCCATTTATTAAAATTACCATAACAATAAATAATGACACTATTTTTTTGGATCTTAATTTATACAAAGCTACCTCCTTAGTATGTATTAATCGAATCTATAAACTTTGTTAGAATATCTATTGAAAAATCTGCACCATCTCCAGATGAACCATTATTTATTCCAAATCTTATGTCAAATATTCCTTCTCTCCATTCCCCGCTCTTTAAGTTATCTAAGTAAGGATAACTGGCATAAATAAATCCATTTTGCTTTACAGATATATCCGCTGCTGTGATTCTATATCTCACATAAGCTCTAATGCAATAATTATTATCATCATAAAAAGTTGATGGTTCAACGGCAATGATTGAACTTTCAACTATAACTTTATTTGTTTTTAATTTATCAATAAAATAAGTTTTAATTTCATTTGGCATATTTATATTACTTTTTGTATAAAGACTCCCCAACCCGTTAATCCACTTATCATCCACCGTTCTATAATCAACATTAAAGACATACTTAAGATACTGTTCTGCAAGTTCCACCCAATCATAAAGGTACTTGTCCATCTCCTGGGATAATGGCCAGGAATCATACCAGTTTTTAAATGTACGATTTTTCATGTCTACAGGAAACGCATATTTATCTTTACTTCTTGTTTCCCAATTTTTATACATCATAAACTCAAATGGTCTTTCATAAAACTTATTAGGATAACAAGCCAGGATATATTCATATTTATCTGCATTCTTCGGTAGGTTAGTAGTTCTTATTAGCATTCCATCCGGACTAACCTTAGCTCTACTTTTTGGATTCATCAATAATTTGATTACAGCTGAAGCATCCGTACTTGTTAAATAACTTTTCCCTTTAAAGGATCTATTTTGTATGTAATAGCCGTTCGAAGTACCTGCAAATATTCCTTTTGCAAAACACTTGGCAACTGCTTCCCGTTTACTACTCGAAATCTTTGTTATATCAGAGATTCTCTTCTCCAAAATTACTTTTACTAACTCCGCATCTACTGTATCCCCATATAGGTATTCATCAGCTCTATTTAATAACACTGCAGCATCACCCCTAGTAATGTAAGAAGAATATTTTTTAAACTGCCCCTTTTTTATAATACCAGCTGATAGTGCTGCGTCGATGTAGGGTGTTTTAGATTTGGATATGTCAACCTTTAGCTTCATAGATACGACTAATTGCTTAATAAATGCATCTACCTTAATGTATTTGGATGCAGCTGATACCTCTACCGGTGTTTGTTCTAACACACTTGTAATCAACATCGTTAAAACAATTAATAAAATCATCCCTATTTTTCTTAGGTGCTTCCCCATATTATACTCTCTCCTTTGTTGTGCGTTACATACTTAAATTTGATCTTTATTCTCTTATTAGATCAAATGAACTTATAACATCAATAGTCCTCTAATATATCCTTTAATATCCATATTTTAACACATATATTTCCTGTTTACGACAATTCTCTCAAATATTATTTACAATATTTGAGACTTTTTAATTTTTGCATATATTACGGATATTTCGGAGCCAGAGCTCCTTCCAGAGAGCAGATGGGGCAGGCATATGCGCCTGTCTTTACACATTCTTCAACCTCATAATAAGGATCCTCCATGAATAAAATTCCGTTTTTACTAAGTTCTTCGCAGGTATTCTTATGATAGATCAGGTACCAGTCTTTTTGCTCCAAATAATAAACCTTCTTCTTTGAAATCTTTGCCCCAGCAGATACAATCCTATTATAGGTTTCTCCTATTTCTGTTCCATAGGGATATCCCTGGAAAACCACAAACATACTGTTTGTTTCTAAATACATGTCCCAATTATCTTCATTTACAGATGGTAGTGAAAAATTATATGTAATTCCATATTGAGAAGCAATTCGATTGTGCCTGCTGGTATAATAGGCTAGTGATTTTTCAATTACTTTTACCAGGATGCCTTTCT
>JASGEU010000029.1:0-9733 GCA_047606065.1 Mobilitalea sp. | reverse complement strand
TTAAAATTAACCCAACCGCTATCATACCGCTTATCATAGAACTTAAGCCGGAGCTTAAAAATGGTAATGGTATACCGGTATTGGGCAGTAAGGCTGTTACTACACCAACGTTGACAAATACCTGGAAAGCAAACATGGAGGCTAATCCAATTGCGATTAACATTCCCAGATAATCAGGTGCTTTTCTGGCTGTCATTAAGCATATATAAATAATAACCGCATATAAAGCAATAATAATACAACAACCAATGAATCCAAATTCTTCCCCGGCTACAGAGAAGATAAAGTCACTTTCTGAAATCGGTATGCGGTCATAAACACGTTTACCAGCATCTCCTTCTGCGAATATTTTACCAGTTAATTGACCCGTTCCAACCGCCATTTTTGACAAATCCTGTTGATACATGATTGCTGGATATTCTTCCGGAGTAATGATAGAGAGAATACGGTTTCGCTGATAGGGATTAAGAAGTACCTGGTAATCTTGTTGTATATACCAAAAAAGCCCAAAAACAACGGGTATTCCTATTACCAGTATCGGTAGAATTATCTTCCAACTAATCCCGGCAACAAATACCATTGTCGCAAAGATAAATAAGATAACTAAGCTGGTAGACAAGTTCGGTTGTTCCAAAATAAAATATACCGGAATGGCGATGGCCACAACAGAGATTGCCAAAACAAAAAAGTTATTAATCCTGGCTCGCAAATGCGTGAAATACATTGCAATAAACAAAATCAGAATAATCTTAGTCAGCTCTGAAGGTTGAAAAGTGATTGGACCAATCTCAATCCATCGCTGTGCCTCATTTAGATTTACACCAAACAGCTTAACATAAACCAGTAAAATAAAGTTTATGATATAAAGAACAATATAGAAGCTGCAAATAAAATGATAATCAATTATGGCAACAATGAAAGCGAGAAAGATACCTCCAGCTAAGCCAGCCAGCTGTTTCAGGAATAAGTTTTCTCCCTCTAATTCTACTTGCTTTACTAAAAATGCTCCAATTAAGCTGATAATTACAACAACCACCATTAAAGTAATATTAAATTTTTTATAGTCATATCGTTTAAAGTAATGCTTTATACTTTCTAACATTTAATTCTACCCTATTTCTTCGTTGACTTTAAATCCTTAATTGGAATATTGGCAAATAATGCCGGTACAGATCCGTTGTTAGATTCAGATTCCATCTGGGTTATTTTGATATCCAGGCCATCAAGATCAATTTCAATATATCTTGATATTACGGCTATGATATCATTTTTAATTTGTTCCATAATTTCGGGGGAACAACCAGCTCGGTCAGATACTAAGACCAGCTTTAATCGGTCTTTCGCTATACTGCCGGTCCCTTTTTTCTTAAAAAAATCTGAAAAGCCCATTACACAACCTCCCTAATTTTTCTTTCGTTTGCCAAATAGCTTCCCTAATATCCCTTGTCTTTCCTCTAAATCAAGATAAGGAACTTCTTCCCCAATGATTCTCTTACAGATATTCATATAAGCTTTTCCAGCAAGTGAATCAGAGCCAACCAGTGGTTCACCCTGATTAGTAGAGATAACAATATTCTCATCATCAGGAACGATACCAATTAGGTCAATTGCAAGAATTTCGCAAACATCCTCACTGGACATCATATCGCCACGTTTCACCATATCCATACGAATACGGTTAACGATGAGATGTGTCTGCTTCATTTCATTTGCTTCTAATAAGCCTATAATACGATCTGCATCTCTTACTGCAGAAACCTCTGGAGTAGTGACAACTAATGCTCTGTCTGCACCGGCAATTGCATTCTTAAATCCTTGTTCAATGCCTGCGGGACAGTCCATTAATATGTAATCAAATTCATCACGAAGCTCATCAGCCAGCTTCTTCATCTGCTCGGGAGTTACAGCATTCTTATCTCTGGTCTGCGCAGATGGTAATAAGTATAAATTTGGATAACGCTTATCTTTAATTAGAGCATTACGAATACGGCAGGCACCTTCTATAACATCAACAAGATTATAAACGATACGATTTTCAAGACCCATTACTACGTCAAGATTTCTTAAACCGATATCTGTATCGATTAATACAACTTTCTTGTCCAGCATAGCCAGGCCAGTACCTACATTGGCAGTTGTTGTTGTCTTACCAACACCACCTTTACCAGATGTTACAACGATTACTTCTCCCATTTTTAATTAATCCTCCGAGTTGAAATTTAAAAACTTGGTATGACCAAGAAGATTCTCCGGATTACGGATAAAATCTCCTCGGCAAGAAGGATGAGTTCCTCCTTTTTATAAAATATTGCTAACTGCTCAGTTTCTTCACAGCAGCAAATATTACCAATATTGAAAGCATATAACGTTCCTTCTAAGACTCGTACAACTAAAGTCGTATGTCTTGCAATATGCTTTTATTTAAGGGTTCTATATAGATATTACCCTCCTCCAAAAATGCAATCTTTGCTTCTTTCACTTCATCCTTTACCGGCTTGTCAGGTGCTCTTGCAATTGAATCTGCAATTCGAATCTGAGTTGGACTCATATCAAGTGCTACAACAAAGGAATTCGTATTCCCGGTTGCTCCTGCAAAGGCATTCCCCTTTAAAGCACCAAGGATGATAATATTACCCTTTGAGACAACACGCGCGCCATGATTAACATCACCAATAATTACAACACTGGTTTCAAATTCAAGCGAAGCACCAGATCTTAAAATACCTTTATAAAATTGTCCGGTACTGTTGGATAATTCCAGCAGCCTCTGCTCTAAAGTTTTACGAAAGGCATCTTCTTTTTCGTTGTCATTATCCATTATGCATACAATATGCATATCGGTATTATTTGCAATAATATCTAAAATATCCCTTTGTTCTTCATTGGTTAATTTTCGCCCTTCAAAACTGATTGCCATTTTCGCATTTTCAAAGAATTTACTTGATTCTTTGAACTTATCAGCAATTAAAAGCTTTAATTCATCAAAAGGTACTTCAGGGTTTAAAACTACTATGATGCCGTATTTATTTCCCTTAATCATAACTGAATTATTCATAGTAATAACCTTGCCTTTCTTGTTATCTGTAACTTTGGGACATTCGCATAATATCTTTATTCTATTGCTGAACCAGAATTTGTATTTGCGTCGGTATAACTATTCAACAAAGTATTAATATCTTCTTTTTCAAAATAGAGAGAATAAATCTTTTTAGTAAGATTCGCCGCATTATGAGAGGTAAATCCCCTTGGTATAACAGAAGTAACTGATATTTGTGGTGCTTCATAAGGTGCAAAAGATACAAATAAGGCATTATTAGGATGGGATTTACTTATCTGCGAAGTACCAGTCTTTCCAGCAATGGTCACAGGAAAATTCTTAAAGTCATTGAATACAGAACCTCCGCTAACATTTGCTACAGCATACATTCCTTCAAACACTGCATCCCAGGTACTATCCTTTACATCAGTAAGCTCGTGATTTACTTCAGCACTGTTATCCTCGATTACGGTACCTTCTTTATCCTCAACTCTATCAATTAAGGTTAAATCGTAGCAGGTGCCGCGATTCGCTATTGTAGTAACATATCTTGCTAACTGAACCGGAGTGTAGTCGTTCGTACCCTGTCCAATGGATGAACGAATTGCATCATTTGTTGAAATTTTTGGTGTTTTTTCATCAGTAAGTTCGATTCCTGATCTTTCATTAAGACCAAAAAGTGTAGCATATTTTTTTAATTTATCTAAACCAATTTCCGGTTTGTATGCTCCACTGCTATCCTTACTTAGCTGCCAGCCCATTTCAAAAAAGTAATAATTACAGGATACCTTTAAGGCATCAACAATGTTAACTGAACCATGCGAACCTGGATAAATATGGCATTTGGGTGCCGGAGAAATCTTATCAAATTCCCCCAAATCCAAAATCCTTTCCGTTGGGGTCGTTACCCCTTCCTCTAATGCGGCAACGGAAGTAACCATCTTAAAGGTTGATCCAGGAGCAAGGGATGATTTCGTTGCATTACTATATAATGGTGAAGATTTGTCATTTAAAAGTTTAACAAAATATTCTGAATCCGCTTTGTCCGCAAGACGATTATTATCATAACTCGGATAAGAAACAAGCGCTAATACATCACCATTATTCACATCTGTTATAACTACAGAACCGCTGCAGGGTTCAAGTGCAAGCATAGCGGGAGTAATTGCCAGAGCTTCAATCTTACCTGTGAGGAAGTCATAGGCAGAGATTGTACCATTATTTAGGGCATTTACTTCACTTTCCTTACATTCTAACACATCTTGGTCTAATAATAAAAGACAAATTTCAGTTCCCGATAATTTATATGAAAATATCAAATTACGATAAATCATTTTGTTAAAAGTACCATCACTCTTTAACTTTTCCTTCACAGTATCAATTAATTTCTGGTATAGTTCTTCCGAAGTATTAAATTCATCTCCTACCTTAAGGATAGCCAAATCAATCCAATTATTTGCAATTGCATGCTGTAAGAACTTTGCTAAACTAAGGTTGTGGTTTTGATAAGCAGCATAGGTAGTATCATTTTCAGGTATATTCTTCTTAATAAGAATCTGATTGGTGCTAATGATACTGTAGAAATAATCCAAAAAGTCTTCCATATCCCCAGCTTTATCATTGGTTATTGTGTTTTGATAATCCAAATACTCATCCAAGCTTGCAAAAACTTCAGTCAAGGCTGTATTATATTTTGCCAGAGTCTCTTTTTCAAGGCTAGTCGCATCGGAATCCTCAAAAGCAGTAGTATCAATAATATTGTTATTAATTAAGGCATTATAGACCTCATAGATTGGAAGGGTAATATCGGTTGCACTTTCCCCTTTACTACCATAATTCATCGTAGGAACAATGCTGTCCAGAAGTATATTTGTTATTTCCTTTTCTAATAATAAATAAGCATTCATTTGTAGATTTGCATCTAAGGTAAGATAGACATCGTTCCCTGGTATTGGGGCGGTGCTATCTACAATTCCAATTACTCGATTGTTCGTGTTGACTGTAACTGTTTCGAAACCTTTCTTTCCGACCAAAATATCCTCAAGGGAATATTCCAGACCGGTCTTACCAACGATGTCTGTCTCTGTATATCCACCAAGTTCCTCGTACTTACTATCCCATTCCTCGGCACTCATCTTACCGGTATAGCCTATAATATGGGCAAAATACTCACTGTACTCATAGTGACGGCTCGTTTGCTTTTGAATCTCAACACCCTGTAATTCTTCGCGGTTTTCCTTAACTGCTGCTATGGTTTCATCACTGATATGGGAAGCAATCGAGATTTGCAGATATTTGGGATATACGCAATATAAAACATATCGAACACCCATAATTTTCAAGGCTTCTTCTTCGGTATACTCCTCTGAAATTTGAAACATTGGATAGTTCTTTATACCATTACGAAGGAAGTCAAATACTTCATTGGCATCTGCCTGCTGCTGTTCCTCTGTTAAGTCTTTTTCTCCTCCATTAACAAGTTCATATACTTTCTTTTTAAATCTCGTGAGGGCACTTCCAGAAACGGTAAATTCAAACTCACCTTCTCCTGTCCGTTTTATATAGAATTCATTGTCTAGGGTATCACCATTTTTTTCAATTAAATAAATTAATTTATAGATGATGCTATTATAATCTGTATCATTTATTGTCAAGTCCTCCATAACAACAGAAAAAGAGACTTCATTGGTTGCTAGAAGAACACCATTACGGTCATAGATATTACCCCTGGTGGTATTAATGCTTCTTTCCTTTGTAGCTTTCAATTCGTTGTCAACAACAATTTTAGGACCTTTTACAATCTGAATTATAAATAATTGATTAATAATTACAGCTAATAACAGGATATATACCACTGCAACGGGAAATAGTCTTGATTTAAAAAATCTTTTCAAATAATCTAGGATAACGTCAAACAAGCCTATACCTCCTCTTCCAGATTACGCATTAAGCGATTGTTAATCATATGTAACAGCTTATAAAGTAACACCGAAACAGCTACCGTATAGATAATTTCAGGTAGTATAATTCTTCTGAAATAATAAAGAAGATTCAATCGTCCTCGAAGCAAGAACTCAAAGATATAATAACTGAAACCATAGATAAGATCACTTACACCTATAATAACGATAGGTAACGTATAATCATCATTGGAATAATAGCGATTGGTAAATCCGATAAGATAACCCAAAAGCATATAGATTAGAGCATATAATCCAATAATATAATTTCCATAAACCAAATCAATGAGTAATCCGCTAAATAATCCCAGTAACATTCCCGTGGTCTTACCACGCATATATGCGGTCGAAGCAACAAGAATTATGATTAAGTTCGGAACGATATTCGCAAGGGCAATATAATGATACATCGCACTTTGAATCAAAAAACATATTAGGATTTCTAAGAAATATACAATGAAACGCTTCACAAAATTACCTACTTTTCCTTATCAATTAATGGCTCCTTAAGTTCAGTTATAATAAGTACTTCTTCCAGACGTTCAAAATCTACCACAGGTGTTAGATATGCAATCTTAGTTGTATTTGTAGTATCATACTCAATATCACTAATATACCCAATTAAGATTCCATCAAGATATTCATTGCTGATTTTTGAGGTAATTACCTCATCACCTACCTTAAGGTCCACATCATCGTCGATATACTCTACTCGTATTTTTCCTTGATCGACGAGTTGAAGGTCGCCGGATACAATACAAGTATAGTCTGAATCAGAAAATTCACCACTGACACTACTATTGTCATCAATAATTGCTCGAACTTTAGAGTAGTTAACCTGAACCTCGGTAATTATTCCGACTAAACCATTACCGGCAAGTACATTCATCCCCTTTTCCATGCCGTCTCTCTCACCTTTATCAATCGTAAAGGTACTATACCAGTTCTGCGGGTCCTTACTGATTACTCTGGCCGCAACTTTGGGATAATCAATATAGCGTTGATCAAGCTCATATAATTCTCTAAACTGCGTCAACTCCCTTTTGTCTTGAAGAAGCGACTGGTTCTCATAACTTAAAACAGCAACTTGATTCTTAAGGTTCTCGTTCTCTTCTAATAACGAACCAATGCTTTTAAACTTTTCAAACTGATCTGATATATAGGTTCCGACCGTATTAATACCTTTCTGCATCGGCGTAATTACCGTTCCCACTGCATCCTTTACCGGTGAAAGTTTTTCACCAAATCGAAAGGAAAAGATGATCAAACTGACACATAGAATACTGCAGGCGATAAGTAAATACTTTGGATTAATATTAATCTTTTTCCTTCGCCTCATAATTAATCTCCATTATTTTAACTGTATACTTCTAATTAACTTAATAACATCTTTGGGCGAAGCGTGTCCGCCAATACAGATAACTTATTGTCCTCCATAATTTTACCCAAACCATTGACAACTGTATTAGAGGAATTCTCACAAATATTAATCTTTAAATCTGTTTCACGATGCATTAATTCATCTAAGGCAAAAATCTTTGCAGATCCACCAGTTACATAGATACCGCTATCGATGATATCGGATGAAATTTCCGGAGGGGTTCTCTCTAAGATAATACGGATAGCATCTATGATGGAATATAAATATTCTGAAATTGCTTCAAATACATCTGTGGAGTTAACTTCCATTTCCGTTGGCAGACCATTTACAACATCACGTCCATATACTTTTACAGAAGCCTCTACTGATGTGAGTGCAGAGGAAAGTTTTTTCTTAATGTTCTCTGCTGTCTTATCACCAATATAAAGATTGTATTTCCTTTTCACCATGCTTTTAATAGCTTCATCAAGGCGGTTGCCGCCAACAGGAATTAACTTACTTAATACAATTCCTCCAAGGGAAAGAATGGATACTTCCGTAGTGTCTGCACCAATATTAACAATCATAACTCCTCTGGCTGTCATAACATTAAGCCCCGCACCTACTGCGTCTGCAATTGGCTTTTCTACGATTTTAATATGACCAACTTTAAGGTTCGAGCTTGCAATCAGATCATAAAAGGAACGTCGTTCCACTTCAGTAATATCCGTTGGTGTAGCAACAATATAATCACAGGACCCAAGATGTTTTCCATTACTGATTCGCTTCATAAATTGGGTTAGTAACTCCATCATATTCGCTACATCAGCAATTACACCGTTACGTACCGGATAAGTAACTTTTATATTGCTTGGTGCTTTTTCATACATTTCGTAGGCATCATCACCAGTTGCTATTACATTTTTACGGTCAGATATCGCTATGATATTTCTTTCATCCAATACGATTCCTTGTCCTTTTTTATATATCTTAATTGTACTTGTACCAAAATCGATCCCATACGCCTTTAAAGCCATTGTTGTAACCTCCTGTAAATTCACGTAAGTAGTAACACTTTTATCGCTAGATTTGTTTGGATTGTCAGGATGTTAAATATAAGTTCCATTAACACAATCCCTGTTCTTTTAAGCTGATATATCTATTATCGCCAATAATAATATGATCCATAAGTGTAATTCCAATTAAATTACCAGCTTCTGTTAGTTTTTTGGTAACCCGAATGTCTTCTGCACTGGGTGTAGGATCACCGCTCGGATGGTTATGCAGTAAAATAATATTAACAGCTTCATACTTTAAAGCCTGAACAAATACTTCCCTTACCGGCATAATCGAAGTATTAACAGTTCCCTCGGATATAATCATATCTTTTATAAATTTGTTCTTTGAATCCAATAATAGGAGCATTACCTGCTCCCTGGTCAGATGTCTCATATCCTGCATGTAATAATCCGCAACACTCTTTGGAGTAACCAGCCTTAGGGCTTCCTGATGTGTTTCTTTAGACATACGCTTAGTAATCTCGGTAAGACAAAGTAATTCAATCGCCTTTACTCTGCCCACACCTTTGATGCTCGTAAGCTCTTTGGTCGAAAGATAATTTAACCCCTTAAAACCAGGGCAGGCAGTAGAATAATTTAATATATTCACTGCCAGATCAACCACTCTTATCTTTTTTGTACCTGTGCGAAGTATAACTGCTAATAGTTCTGCATCCGATAACGCAGACGCACCATATTTTTCACATTTTTCATACGGACGTTCGGACACGGGTAATTCTTTGACAGTTAGATAATCTTGTACCATGATTCCTCCTAATAGTTCCTCTCTCCAGGACATTAGGTGAATACCAAATAATTAAAGCTTTTTATAAATGAAAACGGAGGCGATAGCTCCGATCACACTTCCTATTGTTATATTAAGGCTAAGTCCAAAAGATATTGCTAACACGCCTAAATCCAGGGACACAACTCCCGAAGACTTGTCCCCTATAGAAAGACGAAGACCTTTATTTAACCATTTTAAGACATCAACTTCACGCACTAAATGACTAATGAAGCTTCCCACTACAATGCCTAGCAATAATAACAGAAATAAAGCCCAGTAATTCTTTCCTAACGTTTTTGATGTTCTGGCCATATGACTTCTCCTTCTGATATTTTTGTTTCTTTTGCTTGTAATCAACTTACATTTTAACATAAGTGTTGGAATTTGTATACGAAAAACTCAATTTTTGTAATTCCATCCAAAGAATAGAAACGCATATAAGGATAATAATAGTTCATTAATTCTATTGACTATTGGAAGTCCTTCAGAGATTTCAGGTCAACGCAACCCTCTTCATAAAGTTTTTGAAGA
>JASGEU010000028.1:0-9921 GCA_047606065.1 Mobilitalea sp. | reverse complement strand
CCTAGAAGTGCTACTACATAATCGCCATTCTTGGCATGGGACTGCTTCTGAACTAAAATCTTATCCCCATTGTAAATACCAACATTGATCATACTGTTTCCTTTTACTTTCAGCATGAACGTGTCCTCATTTGGCATATATTCTGCTGGTATCGGGAAATAACTATCAATATTCTCAACCGCAAGAATTGGCTGGCCGGCAGTAATGGTGCCAACAATCGGTACATTCACAAGATCACGTCTGGTTAAATTGAATTCATCATCAATAATTTCAATTGCACGAGGCTTGGAAGGATCGCGTCTAATATAGCCATTCTTCTCCAAGGTTTCAAGATGAGAGTGTACGGATGAGGTTGATTTTAACTTCACGGCTTCACAAATCTCTCGAACAGCCGGTGGATATCCCTTATTAATAATCTGGGACTTCAAATATTCTAAAATTTCTTTTTGCTTATTACTGATTCTACCATATCCCATAAGAATTATTATTATCCTCCCTTTCCTATTTGCACCATTATAACATATTCAAAATATAAATGCAAAACTTATGTTCTGAAAAGCGAAAAAATGTTTGCAAAACAAAATATATGTTCGATTTTGGTGTTGACAAGCTTATATTTATTTGCTATTATCTCAATATAGAAACAAACGTTCGGATAGTATGTTCGGATAATATGTTCGACTATGCAACCTAAGTTACCAGTGAGTTAGGAATATAGTTTAGAAATAATAAATTATTAAATATTTTTTTAAGTGACATCCGGTGACCTTACTCCAATTTATAATTTATATTAGTTAATTAATCATAGCTATTTAGGAGGTAATTGAGATGAATAGAAATACTGTATTAATAGAAGGACAAGCTTACTATCAGATGAACAAAAGAAGAATTTGGACAATAGGAGCGATTATCTTAGTTCTTGCAATCATTTTCTCCGTTGGGTTTATCACCAAGACAGTTACAGCACAAAGAAATTCCGAGCGTGCTAAGTTTGTTACAAGTATTGAGGTACAAAAGGGTGACTCCTTATGGAGTATTGCCAGCCAATATATAAGTGAAGAATACGTGGATATGAACGAATACATAGAAGAGATTAAGTACAGTAATGGACTGGCAACCGATGTGATCAACACAGGTAAATTTATTATAGTACCATATTACGCGGATGTAGCCAACTAACTACTTTTTTTATAAATTTCCTTAGGGGCTTTTGCAAAATTAATTTTTTGCAAAAGCCTTTCGCCTGTTTAAAAGTGATGGAACAGAAATTTCAAACGATATACTTTTAAAATTATGTAGTAATTATTTTTTATTAGGACTATAATATGCGTTGAAGAAGATGCAATTAAATAGTTTGATATCTTAGTATTTCTCGTTTGATGAAGCAGAGTTACTAATTTATGTTGTTAAAGGAGAATAAGTAAATTATGATAAAACAATTTATTAATGACGTTACTAATTCTAAATTTGAATTATATAACATTAGAGTAATGCAAGAAGGAAAACTGATTGCAGGGCATGATTTTGCACCAAATATCAGACGCCCAATTTATTCTGTGACGAAAAGCTTTACCTCAACAGCACTAGGCATGGCAATGGATGAAGGTGATTTAAGACTGGAAGATAGTATCCTTAAGTATTTGGAGTCTGATTTACCAACTAATTGTTCACAAGATATAAAAGATTCATTGGAACATATTTCAATCAAAAGATTATTAACCATGTCAGTTTGGAGATATCCTTTTCGACCCAAGGGTGATGATTGGTTATCTTATTGTCTTCAGGTTCCTTTATCCGATGTACAAAGAGTGAAATTCGCCTATTCCAATATACCAGCTTATTTAATTGGAGTTATTGTGGAGAAAGTAGTTAAGCAAAATGTTATGGATTTTTTACAACCAAGACTTATGGATCCCTTGGGAATTAAATCACCCATTTATAGCAACTGTCCTAAAGGACATTTTAACGGAGCAACTGGAATGGAATTAACAGTAGATGAGCTAGCCTTATTTGGTCAGCTATATTTACAAAAGGGTACTTGGAAGGATGTTGCCCTTATTAATCCTAGCTGGATTGAGCAGGCTACAACAAAGCAAATTGATAATAAGGATTATGGCTATGGGTATTATTTTTGGATTACGAAGCCTGCAGGTTACCTAATGAGTGGTAAATTGGGCCAGCGCTGTTATGTGTTTCCAGAAAAACAGTTAGTTATTACTTACCAGGGAAATCTAGATACTGAGGATAATAATCATAAAGTTGATTTGCTAATGCTGGAACATTTTTATGAAAAGTTATAGCAGATAGAGATTAGATACTGGTCAATAATTGAAATTATCATATTCCAACTTGTGAAAAGATATTAATAAATAAAAATTTATAATCAGGAGGTATTTATCATGCAAGAAATATTTAATCGTAGGAGTGTTCGTAGATTTAAAGATCAGGTGGTTGAACCAGAAAAAATTGATAAAATACTAAGAGCTGCAATGCAGGCACCTTCTGCAGCCAATCAGCAGCCTTGGGAATTTATTGTTATAGAAAATAAGGAAAAGCTTCAGGAGTTGTCAGAGATATCACCTTATGCAAAGCCAACTGCAAGTTCCGGTGTTACTTTTGTACTTTTAGCAGATGCAACTACATTTAGAGTGCCTACTGCCTGGGAACAGGACATGGGTGCAGTTTCACAGAATATGTTGCTTGAGGCAGTTCATCTCGGACTTGGGGGCGTATGGCTTGGGGTACAGACAGCAGAGGTAGTGGTAGAGAAGGTGCGTAAAATGTTTGACCTTCCGGAACATATTCTGCCTTTTGCATTGATTGCTATTGGTTATCCAGAGGAAAAGGGTAACGAATTTATTGATCGATACAATGCGGATCGTGTGCATTATGAAAAGTGGTAATTTTCTTCATCAATTTGTATGATGGTGTTCTCTAATAAGCGATACAGCAGCTTGTTCATTCGCAACATGCTTTCGCTTGGATGAAGCCAAACTTATACTGTATGTTTTATATTTCAAATAGTAGATATGGTGTATTATTAAGTTTTAAATTATGAAAGGAGTCTGATCAATGGGAAGATTACTGAAGTTTATGATAGACAGATGGTATGTAGCACTTGGAGTACTGGTTCTGCTGGGTGTGGTGATTGTTATAGGCAAGGAATATTTCAGAGAATCTCCGAGTGAAGACTCCAATCAAATTGACCAAGTTAGTATAAGTGATGATACTGGCGAAAGTTTAACTGATTCAATGATAAATGGAAATTCACAAGATTTTGTAGATAATAGTAAAGTTAATGTGACAGCTTCCCCTATACCTTCTCCGGCAATAAGTTTAACGACAGAAGAGGGGGAGTTATATAATTACTATCTATATTCTCTTAACTTCGTCGATGAGAATAACGGATGGGTAATACAATTTAAATATAATCAGGTTAATGTTCAGGATAGCACTAATCTTATACGAACCAAAGACGGCGGAAAACATTTTGAAGCATACAAGAATAATGATTTTTTACTTCAAAAAGTATCTTTTATAAATTCAGAGGCTGGATGGGCTTTGGCGATGGATAGAAATCAAGAAATGACAGATGGAGTTACAGCGAAGGTTCATATATTAAAGACGGTAGATGGAGGTATTCACTGGGAGGTACAGCACAGCTTTGATTCAATCTATGGAGATAACCTGGATATCCAAGCCATAAATGATGAAATCATACAGGTAATAATAAACGGTATCATGTACCATTCGAAAGATGGAGGCTCAAGTTGGATTAAGTCTGATGCCACAGTGAAAGATTTTAGCGCAGAACACCTTGAATTTGTTTCAGCAAAGGAAGGCTGGGTAAGCGGTGTGGTGAAGTCTTCTGACCTGACTGATCAAAGTCAAATGATAGAGAGTGATACATTAATGGAACCGAATTATACGGTATACATTTTACATACCACCGATGGAGGTGATAGTTGGAGTGAGCAATTCTCCAAGGAGTATCCTAAGGAATGGAATAAAACGATAGGTATTTCCTTTGCAGATTCACAAAATGGATGGATGCTTACCTGTAATTACGGTACCTTCAATGGAGAGTTATATCATACCGCAAATGGCGGAAGTCAGTGGGAAAAGGTAAATGAAATTCGTGTTTGCAGACCTTATGCACAAGATGTAGAAGCAGTGACAGAAGATAGTTTATTTATCCCTTTTAACCATGGTGCCGGACCAATTGACGGAGGATTATTTTACTCTCCAGATGGTGGCAAAACCTATAATTATATGAGTACAGAAGATGGGATTAGCAATTCTAATGGGATTAATTTTATAACCCCTACTTTAGGTTATGCAATTCTGGATGAGGACAATGAGAAAGACCTCATGAAAACAGAAGATGGTGGAATGACCTGGGTTAAACTGGATTTAAATAAATAAGAGTAGTTTATCAATATATCTATGGAATGAGATAGAACTATATATATGAGAAAATAGATATTTATTAAATATAAATGCAACTGAGAACTGTTAGATACATTTTTGGTATTTAACAGTTCTCATTATATATAATTAGATATAAACTTTTATAGTCTGATGTTTTATATTCTAAAAAAGTAATATAAGCGGCAAGGAATCTGCCTGGTACTATCCTAAGGAGTTGATAATTCGTATTTATTAATAAATTTTAATATCTCATCTGTGGTAATTTTCCATTGTTCTTCAGCAGTTATGGTAGCTGCTCCATCTCCCTTTTGCAATCCATAATCACCAAATTGCGCGTGATTTGCACCGTCTATAATTGTTTCAATGAATTCTGTGGGCATTAGAAGTCTGTATTTATTATATTTATCAAGATTAAGTACTTGATCCTTACGCCCCAAAATAGAAAGAACATGAAGGTTACCAGAGGATAAATCCTTCGTAGGGTAAGAAGCTAGGAGGATTACTCCTTCGAATTTATCGTTATTCTCTGCTGCAAAGTTAGCCGCCATGGCACCCCCTAGGGAATGTCCTCCAATATACCAATGCTTGATCTGTGTATATTCTTTCATAATATCAAGTGCAGCATCTGCATTAAAAACAGCCAGGTTAAAAGGCATTTCTGGTAAAACGCAGAATACGTTACCAAAAGCAATTTGTTCTAATATAGGAGCATATGCGGTGTATTCCACCTTCCCGCCTGGATAGAAGATAAAGCCCACGTCAGAGTTAGAATCACCAAAGGTGATACAGTTGTCAAGCTTATTAATAATAACTCGATTGCTTTCAAGAGCTTTTTTTGCGGCAGCTTTTGAATGACTGTAGTCAGAGGTGTAAATAAGGAAGGCAGCTACTATTAAAAAGATGAGAGCAAAGAATGTAATCAATATAATCCTAACAATCTTAGGTATACGTAAGTTCTGTTTTTTCATGTAAAGCCCCCAATCTTCAATTAAATTATAATTGAGATTACATACTAAGTACCTTAACAACTATATTTAATAGTAGCACTCCAATTTATATTAGTCCAAATGAATTTGATAGTCAATTAGTTAAGTGATTACTATTTACTGAATAGGAAATTTATGTTAAATTTAATGCTGAGACATATGCAAAAGAATTTGGATATAAGTTTGAGGCTAAAAAATAGATTATATTAATATGAGAAAATTTAACTTTATTAACCAAATATTTTCATTTATTAGGGGGGGATTGTAATGAGAAGGAAGAATACCATTTTAAGGTTATGTTTAGTTGCAATTGTTCTTTTGTCGTTTGCTGCACAGTTGGGAGTTCCATTTAATTTAGTAGTTGCCAAAGCAGCAACAAAATATGCAGCACCCAAGGGGTCTGACAAAGCTGTTTATCAATCAGGACTGGATCTTAGTAAAAAGAAGGGACAATATTATACCACCGATAAAGAGACCTATATAGAAACGACGAGATTTGTATTATATTTGGATAAGGGAATAGAAGTCCCAGTTAATATAATTGAATTAATTAATTATACAATGGATTCTGTTGAAAAAGAAACGGGGTATAAATTTTACGTTAAACATTTACTTGATCAGCCATATTACGGTATGAATCAGGAAATCGATTTGTATTTTAAAACCTCGGAAAAATTGAAAAAAGTTAATTCAGATCACGAAAAGATAGAAATTGTTGTACCAAATGATAATAAGAAATCTAGTTTTTATTCATTTGGAGGCTTTGGAATATTAATGCCTGCCTCATATTTAAAACTGCAAGAGGGTAAAAGTAATTATTTTATCCTAAATTTGATATATATTGCATTACAAAGAAATGGACGTTACATGGGAGCTACGCTGTCTGGAGGTTTTGCTGAATATTATACGGAACAAATATTACAAAAGTATACCTTAATTAAAAGTACATATGATGCTAAATCCGAGTTAGCAAACTACGAAGGTAATATTTCAGAAGAAAATATGGAGCATCTTTTTATTAATACAAATAGTGATAAACTCGGATATCGAATGATTTGCTATATCATAGAGAAGTATGGAGTCCATAAATTTCGTAAGCTACAAGATAAGGTAACAGAAATATTTCAGGAGCCTCTAACAGTTCCAATGGATATTGTAGCTAAGGCAATCAAAAGTGAACTTTCAAAGGATTTCTTTACGGAGTTTGCAAATTGGTACGGTAAAAATCTTTCGAGATTTGGAGATATAGATATATCCACCTATGGGGATTGGCATATTGAAAATGAGGAATTGATAAAATATTATGGAACTGATAAGGATGTGGTATTGCCGGAAACGATTTCTACAATTGGATACGGTGCACTAGAAGCTAACTTTGCAATTGTGACAGCAAGAATTCCCAATACTGTTATAAATATTGCAGCTGGAATATTTGAGAATTGTATCAATTTAAGGAAAGTTCGTTTTTCTGATAATATTTCAATCATAGGTGATAGTGCTTTGTCAGGATGTTCCAGCTTAAAAGAAGTAATCTTACCTAAAAAACTAATGAGCTTACAGCAAGGTGTTTTTTATAATTGCACCTCACTAAAGGAAGTAAAGCTGCCAGAAGGTCTAGATTCAATTGGAGTAAGTGTATTTAATGGTTGCACATCACTTAAAAATATAACATTGCCCAGCACATTAACCTCAATCGGTCATTCTGCTTTTTCTAACTGTTCAAGTTTAGAAAGTATTGTAATTCCAAAGGGTGTTACAGAACTCTCAAATTCAATGTTTTTAGGGTGTAAAAGTTTAAAGAAGGTTATATTAAATAAAAATATAAAGGTTATCCCTAACTTTGCGTTTAGAGAATGTTCCTCATTAAAAACAATTATATTACCAAGTGAGTTGACGAAAATTGGTGAGCAGGCTTTTAATCTATCAGGGCTTACTTATGTAACTATACCTAGTAAGGTAACAGTTATTGAGGATTACGCTTTTGGAAGTAATAAGTCATTAAAAAAAATCTATATACCAAAAAGTGTAAAGAGTATTGGTGCAAATGCATTTATATACTGTGATGAGTTAACTATCTATGGCGAGAAAGACTCATATGTTGAAAAATATGCCCAAAAATATGGTTTTAAATTTGTTGTAAAAAAGTAGTAAGGTGAATCAGTTTGAAAATAATGAGAAATATTCAAAGAGTTTGTAATATTTGAAAATTGATGGAGAGTAGTTATTGCAATTGGAAAACGAAAGATTTTTAGAAGTATTAATCAATGAAAGCCCTAAGGTATAGTAATGCACGCTGATATGCTCCTCCTAAAGTAGACACGGTAAATAACCAAAATCTACTTTAGGAGGAGCATATCAGCTTATAATATAATGTAAATTGTCAAATTATAAATGGTTAGTATTACGAATTAGGAAACGTATCGTCCGATTTATCTGTTTGTTTATCTTCGAAATTTAATACGGAATCAATAAGACTAATTGCTGGAAATTCATTTTGGTCCAAACTATTATCAGTTATATCAGGTGATATTTCATCTAAATCAAAACCTCCGTCAGCAGATGTATCGTCGGTTTCGCCTTCTATCTGATTGACAGGTTCCGTGTTGGAAGCAGTGTTAGATGAATTAGTATTCAGTGCGGTATCGATGGAATCCACAGCTTTCGTAAGAGTTGAGTCCTTGGTGGTGCTCGCAGTCAGGTCTACTGCGGGTATGTTTCGAAATTTTTTATATAATCCGGCAAGTTTATCCCATCCATAAAGAGTCACATATGCTACTGTGAAACCGGCTATAATGTCAGCAGCGATATAATACCATATAATTACAGAACCACTATAAGAGATATAAGCAAAATATGCCACAAGTGTTAGTGTAATTGATAACACGATTACCTGTAGGTTCGTTGGAATTTTTGAAAGAATAGCAACACCTTTTGTGACCTCTGTAATTATGCTTACAATGAGGGCTAGAAAGCCAATGACTGCAAGTATGGTTACAAAGGTACTGGCGGTAAAGTCCATAAATCATTCTCCTTTCACTTGGTATAAATAATATCAAAAAATTTATTTCATAAATAAAATTATCATAACAATATAGCTGTATTAAGTTAGTGAATACATAATTATTATATGACAACTGGCACTATAGCGTTCGCATTGTTGGTGATACATATCCTACGAATTACCTATAAGATAGAGAATAGCTTAATTAGTTTCTTTTTGTCATAAACTAGTATATAATGGGAAGCAAGTTTGCTTAATACAGGATGATACAATTCAGATAAGGGAGAGACAAAATGAAAAGCTTGAGAAAAATTTTTTTATTTGCAGGACTTATACTGGGGGTCAGTGTATTATATGCCGGGGCTTCTGGTGTGAAAGTTCAAGCGGCTGAAGCAGTGTCAATCAGTCAAACAACAGGGGCATTGTTACCCAAAGAGACCTTACAGTTGAGCATAAAGGGAACGACTATGAAAGCAGTTTGGAGTTCGGACGATAAGGAAATTGCAACTGTAACTCAAGCTGGAAAGGTTACAGCGAAAGAATATGGTGCCACAACGATTAAGGCGAAAGTTAATAATAAGACCTACGAATGTATTATTGTTGTAGTAGATATATCTTGTATTGAGGTTAATTACGATGTGGATGTACTTACAACCAATGGCGGAGCAACAGAGATTTACGCAGAATCCTTTGAATATTATGAAGTAATGGATTATATTGACATTGATTATAAAATTTTAGATAACAATAGTGGAAAGATTATAAAGGACAAAGTGGATAAAGCAAGAGCCTTAATTTCTTTCTATGAAGATGGGGATTTTGAGGTAGAAGCAAGTTTTCATGGGAAGAAAATTGGTAGTTATGAATTTACTTCCATACAATTTCCTGGGTTTTATAAAGATAAAATATCTCTTGAGGCTGGTGATACGGGAGAGATGTACGTATCCCTCCCATATTATTATCCGCTTTTAGAAGATATTACAATTGCTTCCTCTGACAGCAGTGTAGCAATAGCAAAACCAGTAAAACATGCAGACTTTGATGACACATTTGTTGGATACTTTTGTGTTAAGGCATTAAAAGCGGGTTCCGCTGTTATTACTGTTAAGATTGCTGATACCTCTCGGACCTTTCAGGTTAATGTTACCGGAGAGAAATCAACCCCCTTATACGATCCAGTGCAAGCTGTAAAGCTTGGCAAGTTTGATGGATATACCGGTAATGAACTTAAATCCGTACTATATGTGTACGATTTTATCCATGATTATGGTCTGGACTCTGTGAAAATGAAAGATTCTATGAAGATGGATTATATACAATCACTGTTCTATTATCTTTATTATGTAAGAAATTATTATAAGCAAAACTGGACATGTTATGGAGAAATTTCACAAGTTCTTCAAACAAGTACAGGGCTTGATTCAAGTATTTCCTGCGCGGCAACCGTAAGTTATCT
The DNA here is from genome assembly GCA_047606065.1 of Mobilitalea sp. Classification (GTDB taxonomy): domain Bacteria; phylum Bacillota; class Clostridia; order Lachnospirales; family Lachnospiraceae; genus Mobilitalea. The sequence continues at coordinate 47 of JASGEU010000028.1, read as the reverse complement.
GCTTGATTGCATGGATATACCCAATTACTATTGCACGGGAAGCTATT
>JASGEU010000027.1:0-8068 GCA_047606065.1 Mobilitalea sp. | reverse complement strand
TAACGCGGTATTTGTAGGTTGTGATCGTGTCGCTGCCAATGGTGATACAGCAAATAAGGTTGGTACCTCGGTGGTTGCAACTGTTGCAAAGAGATACAATGTTCCGGTTTATATTTGTGCCCCGACTTCTACCATTGACCTGAATACAAAAACAGGTGCAGAGATTCATATTGAAGAGAGACCGGCAGAAGAAATCACGGAAATGTGGTACAAAGAGCGTATGGCTCCTGAGGGAGTTAAAGTATTTAACCCTTGTTTTGACGTAACAGACAATGATTTAATCGCTGGAATCATAACCGAATATGGTATTGCCAGAGCGCCATACAGTGAGTCTTTAAAAGAAATTTTTGCAAAAAAAGCAGCAGCAAAAGCGAAAAAATAAAATAGTATCTTAAATGGGAGACGATTTTTCGTCTCCCATTCTTTATGTAAAAGAAAACTTTGTCGGCTTCGTAATTCGCTCGGGTGTGAAATATTAAAAGAAAAGTGCCAGCTTAGCTGGCACTTTATCCAAGTTATTTCTTACATTCATAATAGGTTACGTTATTATCTGCTAAAAATTTAATCCATTCTTGATCAAGCTGTTTATCTGTCAGAAGACCAGTAATACTATTAAAATTACAGATATTAATAAAGGAGGTCTTATCAAACTTAGAATGATCAGCAACAACGTAAATATTATTGCTGCGAGTTAAAAGTTTCTGGCGTATTTCGGACATACCCTCGTTTGAATCTGTGATTCCGTGAACCTGAGAGAGTGAACGGCAGGACATAAACGTCTTATCAACATAATAGTTTTCTAAGGACTGTAGAGCGCTTCTTCCAATAAAAGACATACTGCCGGGGCTGTAGGTACCACCAATGGAAATGAGTCTAATATCTGGACAATCCGTTAGAAGATTAATTACTTTTAAGGAATTTGTTAAAATGGTAAGACGCATATCTTTAATTGCTCTAGCAATAAATAGTGCAGTAGTGGAAGCGTCCAGGAAAATAGAATCTCCGTTATGAATAAGTTCTTTACATTTTGCTGAGATTAGTTGTTTGCTCTCGGTATAAGCTGTTTCACGAATAGAGAGCTCCACCTCGTTTTGCACACCGTCCTGTATAAAGGCACCGCCATAAGTACGAATAAGAAAACCTTCATCCTCCAAGGTTTTTAAATCTCTTCGAATGGTTTCTTCTGTTACGGAGAAAAAATCAGCTAGCTCAGAAACAACTACACTTTTTTTCTCCAAGATTATATCTTTGATTTTTGCTTTTCTTGTTATTGCAAGCATTTCATCCACCCCGATTCGTATAGAAATTTCTGTGTTCTTTTTGTATTTTATATCTTTGGGGAATACCCCTTGGTAGTGGGTGTATCCTTTTAATTACACTGTAATATATTATTACATATTTTTAAGTACATGTAAAGGAATATTATAGAAAACTACTAATATTTACGTAAAAACACAAAACAACACAAATAAAAGTGAGGTAAAACCGATAATATACAAAATAATACATTGACAAAACAACATAAATATAGTAAGATTTCATCATAAACAAAAAAGAAGTAAAGAAGGTGATTATAATATGATGGTTCAAGGTGTTAAATATCCTTCCGATTTTGAAGCTAAAAAAGCAATACTAGAAGTAGGCAAAAGGATGTATATGAAAGGTTTCGTTGCTGCAAACGATGGAAATATCAGCTGCAAAGTAGGTCCCAATGCGATATGGACTACGCCAACCGGTGTATCAAAAGGATTTATGACACTGGACATGCTGGTTAAAATCGATATGAGCGGCAAGATTCTTTCTGGAACTCACAAACCTTCATCTGAAATAAAGATGCATCTTAGAGTATATCAGGAAAATCCGGAGGTTAGAGCAGTAGCGCATGCGCATCCGCCAGTGGCAACTTCATTTGCGATTGCGGGTATTAGCTTGGATAAGGCAATCCTCCCGGAAGCAGTCGTGCAATTAGGTTCTGTACCGATTGCTCATTATGCCACACCTGGTACACAGGAGGTACCGGATTCTATCGCGCCATTTTGCAGGACTCATAACGGAGTGTTGTTAGCAAATCATGGAGCTTTATCTTGGGGAAAAGATATTTTTGAAGCGTTTTTCCGATTAGAGTCCATTGAGTATTATGCAACTGTGTTAATGTATACGGAAAGAATTATTGGAAAACAAAATGAGCTGTCCTGTTCGCAGGTGGATGATCTTTTGGTAGTACGTAAAAATCTTGGTATTACACAAGGCGGAGTTCCTCCATGTGCTGTGAATGCCAGCAATACCAGGGATGTTGTATCGTCCGTCCCAGCAGAAACGACTACACCCATGATGAATAATGAAGTTCATTTACAAGGTGTTACATCATTGATACGTCCTGTAGCTAAAACTGAAACTACTAATTTAGGCTGTGGTTGTGGAGGTACATTGATGAAGGCAGCTGAGGCAAAAGTTACCAAAGAGCAGAGCAAAGAAGACATAATAGCTGAAGTAGTACGCCGTGTGACAGAACAGGTTACAAGCCAATTTAAGGGGTAAAGTGGGATAATATAGCATCCTCACGTATGACATTTGATACCACTTAAGTGAAATTTGGAGGTAATGATGGAATTTGGAGCAAATGAAATTAGTATGATTGTTAATCAGGTTCTAAAGAATCTTGAAATCAATAATCCAAGCCTTTTAGCAAGCAAAACAACCCCTATTAGTGATAATGGCAACTATGGTGTTTTTGAAAAAGCAGAAGATGCCATTGAGGCTGCATATAAGGCGCAGAAGATTTACATAGAGAAATATCAGTTAAAAGACAGAAAACGGTTAATTGATGCAATCCGTAAAGTGACTCGTGAAAATGCTGAGACACTGGCTAGGATGGTACGGGATGAAAGTAAGATGGGGCGTTATGAAGACAAGATTCAGAAACATCTTGCTGTTATTGATAATACACCTGGTCCAGAATGCTTGACGACTGATGCGATTTCTGGTGACAGCGGGTTAATGATTGAAGAATATGCACCTTTTGGAGTAATTGGAGCTATAACACCGGTAACTAACCCCACAGAAACTATTATTAACAACACAATAAGTATGATTTCTGGTGGAAATACGGTTGTATTCAATGTTCATCCGAGTGCAAAAAATGTATGCGGCTTTTGCTTACAGATGATTAATAAAGCAATTATTGAAAATGGCGGTCCTGCCAATCTTATTACTATGATAAAAGAACCTACCATGGATACGGTGAACATAATCTCCTCCAGTCCAAAGGTTCGATTAATGGTTGGAACTGGCGGAACACCTATGGTGAATGCTTTGCTTAGATCTGGTAAAAAGACAATTGGAGCAGGTGCTGGTAATCCTCCTGTTATTGTTGATGAAACAGCAGATATTAAAAAAGCAGCAAAAGACATCTTTTATGGAGCGTCTTTCGATAACAATTTATTATGTCTTGCCGAGAAAGAAGTATTTGTTCTAAAAGAAGTGGCCAATGATTTTATTTACCACATGGTAGAAGAAGGCGCGTTCTTGCTCAATGGAGTTCAACTGGAGGAAATTCTAAAACTTGTATTCATTTATGATGGTGAATATAAAGTGAATAAGAAATGGGTTGGACAGGATGCAGGAAAGATGCTGGAGGCTATTGGGATTCAAGGGAAATCGGATGTAAGATTATTGATTTGTGATGTGGCCTATGATAATCCATTTGTATTGGTAGAACAGTTAATGCCAGTACTGCCGATTGTTCGCTGCAATAATCTGGATGAAGCAATTAAGTATGCAATGATTGCAGAAGATGGTAATCGACATACCGCATCTATGTTCTCAAAGAATGTTGACCATATGACGAAGTTTGCAAGAAAAGTTGAGACAACCATCTTTGTTAAGAATGGATGTACCTTACAAGGAGTAGGAATTGGAGGCGAAGGTCATGCGACTATGACAATTGCAGGTCCTACAGGGGAAGGAATTACTTGTGCAAAGAGCTTTACAAGACGTAGAAGATGTATGCTTGCGGATGGTGGCCTTCGTGTAATTTAAGATTAATCAGCAGAGCAGACAACAGGAATATAGTTTAGAAAGAGGTATCAAATGGCAATTGGATTTCTGGAGTGTGCAGGATATGGAGCTTTACTCTATGCAATGGACAAGGCATGTAAGGCGGCAGATATAAAAATTCTGGGAATAGATACCATTAACCCTAAAGATACAAGTGCATTTATTCCATTAACCACACAGGTCAAATTTGAAGGCAGTATTTCAGATGTCAAAGTTGCGATTGAAGTCGCAAAGGAAGCAGCTCTTAGGTTTAATGAGGAAAAAGAAGTGATTACTTCGATGATTGAATTACCTTACGAGGGTGTCGACAAGCTTGCACGCATATCTAAAGTCAAAATTAAAATAAGTAAAATATAACAAAACAAATAAAATAAAAAATTATTATTGGAGGTAATTATTATGTCAGCAATTGGTATGATCGAAACAAGAGGTTTAACAGCATCAATAGAGGCAGCAGATGCAATGCTTAAAGCAGCAGATGTAGAATTAGTGGGAACAGAGAAAATTGGTTCCGGTTTAGTAACTGTAATTGTTAAAGGTGAAGTTGGTGCTGTTAAGGCAGCAACAGAATCAGGTATGGAGGCAGCATCCAGACTCGGTGAATTGGTTGCGGTACACGTAATTCCCAGACCACATGCTGACATTGCTAAAATTCTTCCTGCCATCAAATAATAAGGGGTTGTTAAATTGAAACGGAACGCAATTGGCGTAGTTGAAGTAAATTATTTTGCTAATTCAGTCATTGTGGTAGATGCAATGTTGAAAGCAGCAGAAGTGGAGCTGGTAAGCTGCCATAAAACCCTTGGCGGAAGAATGGTACATACAATCGTAGCTGGTGAGACTTCGGCAGTAGATGCGACAATCGAGGCTGCGAATGCAACAGAAAGTATTATTGGCAAAGATAATTTAAAGGTTGCTGTTACAATCAGCAATCCACATCCGGAGATTATCAAATTATTAAATCTGATCCGTTAATAGAAAGGTGGTATATGATGGCAACAGAAAGCACAGAAACAAAAGTAGCAAAAACGAATAAATCTGGAATGCAGGCTTTAGGTATGATAGAAACCAGAGGTCTCGTGGCATCCATAGAAGCAGCAGATGCAATGTTAAAAGCAGCAGCAGTTGAACTGGTTGGCTCCGAGAAAATTGGTTCAGGATTAGTCACTGTTATGGTTCAAGGTGATGTTGGAGCTGTGAAGGCAGCAACGGAAGCTGGGCAGGAAGCAGCCTCAAGACTTGGTGAACTGGTTGCTGTACATGTAATCCCAAGACCTCATAATGGTGTTGGATCGATTCTCCCATTTATTAAATAATGCCAGAAATTAGGTGCTGTAAGTTTAACATAATAGACAGCTTAGGAACGACAATAGGAATTCATTTTACTAATCGATAAAAGCTTATGGTACCTAATCTCAATATAAGGAATTTGTTTTAAACGAGTTATCCCAATTGAGTGCCTGCATATCCCCCAAATAACTGACAAGTGCAGGCACGTTTTAAATCTATAGGAAGTGCCAGTAAAACAGACACTTTATTGATGAAGAGACAAGAAGAGGTTAAGGCTATGAATTACGATAAGGTATTCGTTGAGCAGGTAACAAAGCTGGTAATAGAAAGTTTGCAGATTTTTTGTGAGATAAGAACTGAAATACCGGTAGGTATTTCTGCGAAGCATGTGCATTTAAGCAGAAAACATGTAGATATATTATTCGGTGAGGGATATCAGTTAACCTATTTGAAACCGCTTAGCCAGCCCGGACAGTTTGCTGCCAATGAAACTGTGGAATTGATTGGACCGAAAGGAACATTTTCTAAAGTAAGAGTTCTTGGACCGGAACGATCACATACGCAAGTAGAGGTTGCAATGTCCGATGCAAGAAAACTGGGAGTGAAGCCACCAGTCAAAACCTCCGGAGATATTATTGGATCGGTTGGAATTACCCTGCGTGGTCCAAAAGGTGAAGTCACAATTAAGGAAGGCGTAATTATTGCTGACAGACACATACATATGACCCCGGAAGAAGCAAGACAATTTAATGTTATTGATGGACAGAAAGTTAACTTACTAGTGAAAGGTGATAAGGGTGGCATATTACATAATGTGTGTATTCGTGTCAGCCCGAAGTATGCTTTAGACTGCCACATCGATACGGATGATGCGAGTGCTTTTCAAATACAACAGGGTCAGCTGGTAAGTATAAGTAGAGAAAACAAATAGATAAGTGTGAACGAACTGGAACTTCTTGCTTCACAATTATAGATCTAATAATAAATATATATCTAATAATAAAGCAGAGAGGGAGAGAAGGATGATTATTGGTACAGTAAAGGGTACAATCGTTTCTACGCGAAAATGTAGTAATCTGGTGGGTTATAAGCTACTGCTTATTGAACCGTATTACGGAGAGAAATCCAAAATCTTTGTAGCGGCAGACACTTTAGGAGCAGGAATAGGCGAGTTAGTATTGATTACCACAGGCAAAACAACACAATTTGCGATAGATAGGTCTGCTCCTTTGGATGCTATAGTTGTTGGAATTATAGATGCACCACCTCAAGCAGAAAATTAATACGAAGGTTAGGCATGGCAGTTAGTACTAAAATGAATAATCAGGGCTGACTTTTCATTAAGTACAGCCCTTTTCTTATAAATAATTTAACTTCATTGTACAAGGTGAAAGTCTTATTAATATAATATGAATATTTTGTGCTGATGCAGCGCTTATCAGGCATTGGCAGAATGGAGATTATTATGGGCAAAGCAGTAATAAAGGTTTTGGCAGTAGCAGATCCGGCAATTGCAGTGTATGTTGATAAAAAGTTAAATGTCCTGGATCAATTTGAGGAAGAGGTTCAATTTGATGTAGTACCCTGGGCAGAATATTATCAAACAATGCTTGAAGTATTTGCCGGAAAGGCATTTTATGACATTATCATGGTCGCCGGACATCTCTGGTTACGGGACTTTGCTGAAAAGGGTTACTTAGCACCCCTTGAACTAGAAGAGGAAGATATTCTGCCTGTAATTTTACAGGAAATGAGGTTCAACAATAAAATATACTTATCCCCATCCTTTTGTGATGGACATATGATAGTATACCGTAAAAGCATCCTGAAGGAGAAGTACGGAAAGCTATTTGATAATGTTATTACACCTGATGAATACATAAAAGCTGCTACAGTCCTCGGGTCAAACAGCGAGATGGCAGCGGCAGCCATGAAAGCACATCCTTCTGAAATATTCACAGATGCACTTCCTTTCTTAAGAATGGACGGTACAGATGTATATGATAAAGAATCTCTAAGAGTTACTTGCAATAATTCGGAAGTAATCAGAGGACTAGAGAATTATTGTGAACTAAGAAAATATGCACCGATAGATACTGATACCTATGGTAATGAACAGATAGTTGATGCAATCTGGCAGAAGAAATCTGCCATGGCGGTTACCTGGAGCGGACAGTTAGGTGTAGTATATACAGACTCCTGCGTGGAAAAAGAAGATTTGGGATTCACTACCTTTAATACAGCTTGGAATGTTACCTGGTCTTTTGCCATTAGTGCCAACAGTCAGAATAAAGAAAAGGCAGAAAAGCTTCTGCGTTTCCTGCGTTCTCCACAGATAGATAAAATTGCTGGTGCACACAGCGGAGCACCGATTCGCAGACAGAGTTATATAGATGGATTATCACAGTATCCCTGGTATGAATGCCAGCTAAGCATGTTTGATAATGCAAAACCAATTCCCAATATAATATCAGCCGGTAATAAAAACAATGTGTTTTATGAAGAGATCACAAATGCTTTTGCAGGTAAAAAATCTGCAAAGGAAGCAATGGCTGATGCAGAATATAGAATTAATCAAATCGACTAAAGCAGTAGCACTTAATACAAGCAGATTGGAGCTGTTATGAGAATAATTATTATTGGAAGCCGCTGACATACCTGCCGCTACTCCTCCAATAATAATTATTCTCATAACAGCTCCAATCTGCTTGTATTAAGTGCT
>JASGEU010000026.1:0-9627 GCA_047606065.1 Mobilitalea sp. | reverse complement strand
CCCACCCAGTGCAATTAAGACATCATTTCGATCAAACCCAGATATAATTAATTGCACTGGGTGGGGGCGTTGTTGGCGATTTAACAGGGTTTGTTGCTGCAACCTATTTAAGGGGTATTCAATTTATACAGGTGCCAACCTCTTTGCTTTCTATGGTTGATTCGAGTATTGGCGGTAAAACCGGTGTGGATTATAAGGCGTACAAGAATATGGTCGGAGCCTTTCATCAGCCCAAACTGGTTTATATGAATTTGTCTAGCTTAAACACCTTGTCGGAAGCAGAGTATTTTTCTGGAATGGGTGAAATAATAAAGCATGGCTTGATTAAAAATTCTGGCTATTACGCTTGGATTAAGGCAAATTTTGAAGGCATTTCAAAAAAGAATATTGATGTTTTGCAGGATATGATCTATCAGAGCTGTGAGATTAAAAGACAGGTTGTAGAGAATGATCCAAAGGAAAAGGGAGAAAGAGCCTTACTTAACTTTGGTCATACCATAGGACATTCGGTTGAAAAACTAATGAATTTCAAACTGCTTCATGGAGAGTGTGTCTGCCTTGGAATGGCCGCAGCAGCTTATCTTTCTTATAAAAGAACCTATCTTACTCAAGCAGAATATCAAGATATTCTCGAGTGTATAAGCCTGTTCTTACAGCCTATTAAAGTGGAAGGCTTAGATGCAGAACAAGTATATGAGGTTACGAAGCTCGATAAAAAGATGGATTCTACAAAAATAAGATTTATCTTATTACAGGGAATTGGTAATTCCGTTATAGATACCAGTGTAACGAAGGAAGAGATGCTGGAAGCAATTGGTGAAATACTGCTATAGTAAATCAAGTTATTGTTATAATAAGTCATATACATAGGTATGGAGGAAACTATGAAGGAACGAATGAAGCATCTTATTTTATTTATCATATTAATTGCAATTGATCAGATATCAAAATATTGGGTCAGAACGGATTTAATTAACCGTGACTCGCTTCCCATTATCCCAGATGTTTTAAAACTTCAATATCATACAAATACAGGCGCAGTATGGGGTATTATGGGTGGTAAGGTTGAGTTTTTAAGAATATTTACACTTATTGTATTAGTATTGATTTTATTCTTTTATACTAAAATACCCAGAGAAAAAAGGTTTAAGCCATTATCCATTATCATTGTTTTTATCCTTGCGGGTGCAGTAGGAAACTTAATCGATCGTTTCGTATTAGGTCACGTAGTTGACTTTATTTACTTTGAATTAATTAATTTCCCTCTGTTTAATTTTGCCGATATCTGCCTTACTGTTTCTTCCATCCTGCTCTTTATTTTGGCTATTTTTTATTATAAAGATGAAGATTTCGCGTTTTTGGATCAGATGTTTCGTAGAAAGAAGAAGGAAGCTGTGACGAAAGAAGACAATAGTGATGAGATTAAAGAAGTTGTAGAAGAGGATTTTGAGATAATCGAAGTTAAAAAGTCAGAGGTTAATTTAGAGGAAGCTAAACTTAAGGATACAGAAGATGATATAGAGGAAATAGAAGCTAAGGAAACAGATGTTGATTCAAAAGAAACGGAATAGTTAGTAGCTCTAGTATGTTAAAAATGATAGTAAAACTTGTTCTAATGAATAGATAGATTTGAAATTAGACTGGGAATGTTAAATGTACGAAAGGATAGCATGATTCATGGAAGAAGAATTCGAATTAGAGGGTGAGCAGGAACAAGCCCTTGAATTTATCGTAGAAGAAGACAATCATGGTGTTCGTATCGATAAGTATTTGTCCGTTATTCAAACAGAGCTTTCCCGCAGTTATATTCAAAAGCTAATTGAAGAACAAAGGGTATTCGCAGAGGATAAACCGGTAAAGGCGAATTTAAAAGTTAAAACGGGTACTAGGGTAAGTATATTACTCCCGGAGCTAAGGGAGACAGAGATATTACCGGAAGACATTTTATTGAATGTACTCTATGAAGATAAAGATATCATTGTTATAAATAAACCCAAGGGAATGGTGGTTCATCCCGCACCGGGTCATTATACCGGAACATTGGTAAACGCATTATTATATCATTGCCGTGAGGAGTTATCCGGTATTAATGGTGTAATGCGTCCTGGAATTGTACATCGTATAGATCGTGATACAACTGGTGTATTAATTGCTTGCAAGAACGATAAAGCGCATCAATTTATAGCGGATCAGCTGAAGGTACATTCTATTACACGTAAATATGAAGCGATTGTTTACCGTACGTTTAAAGAGGACAGCGGCAGGGTGGATGCACCCATTGGACGTGATCCAAAAGATCGAAAGAAAATGGCAATCAATTATAAGAACGGTAAATCTGCAATTACGAATTACCAGGTAATTGAGAACCTTAATCAAAAATACGCATTGGTGGAGTGTTCTCTGGAAACAGGTCGAACTCATCAAATCAGAGTTCACATGGCAAGCCTTCATCATCCTTTGATCGGCGATACCGTGTATGGAACTATGAAGGACCCCTTTCACTTAGAAGGTCAAACCTTACATGCAAAGGTATTAGGTTTTATCCACCCCACAACAAAGGAATATATGGAGTTTCAAGCACCTTTACCTGACTATTTTATAGAACTTTTGGACAAATTAAGACGCAAGGGGTAAATTCGTTGAAGAGAAAATTAATTGATAGTTTAATTCAATGGAAAACAGAAGATAATGGTAAGCCGATGCTGCTTACCGGTGCAAAGGGCGTGGGCAAAACATATCTTGCATATGATTTTGCTAAGGCCTTTTTTGAACGTATTTGCTATCTTAACTTTGAAAATAATCAACAAATTTCAGAACTTTTAATGTTGCAGGATGCTGTATCTTTAAAGGATAAGTTCATGACTTATTTTCAACTTAATACGATGGATGAAATTACGCAAAGAATATTAATTCTTGACGAAGTCAGCTTTAACAGCGAGGCAATCATTGCTTTGCTTAACCAAAATCTGTCCGGAATATTTCGTTATATTATTTGCATCAGCAGTTATCCTTTACCTCAGAATATCACCTTGAACATGAAAAGTCTTTGTGTGTATCCTTTGGAATTTGATGAATTCTTACGTGCAACCAGCAATGAGTGGTATATTGAGACAATCCTAAATCATTATTTAACCAATCAAAAAATACCTGAAATTGTACATAAGGAACTGTTAGCACTTCATCAATTATATCTTATAATAGGTGGGATGCCAGGTGTTATAAATGAATATCTAAACCTGTCCACCACCATTAATGTATCAGAACAGCATAGGTTCTTACTTGGGTCTTACCGGGATCATATTCAAAGAGATTATGCGGATACAGATTCTCTAAAGATGCTGCAAGTTTATGATAGTGTTATCCTGCAATTACAGAAGGATAATAAGAAATTTCAGTATAAACTAATTAGAAAAGGCACTACCCATGCAATGTATAAAGAGGCTATTACAAAACTTTGCGATAACAGCTATGTTATTAAATGCAACCGAATTACCACGGATCAAATAAGAGAACAAAGCTTTCCGGCAGACGAGTGGAGTAATTCTCATTCCGTTGCAAATTTCAAACTCTATCTGCCGGACACAGGTTTACTAAATACACGCAGAAACGAAGAAGGAAATCTGGCTTGGCAAAAATCCATGTATGACAAAGTACTATTAGAGAATTATTTAGCTTGTTCGCTTCAAACAAAGCATTATCCATTTGTGTTTTGGGAGTCTGATTCCATGGCAAAGGTAGATTTCATTTATCAAAAGGAGGATCAAATATATCCTGTTGAGATCTTTGATAGTGAAAATACGCGTTCCAAAAGTATAAGCATCTTAAAGCAGTGCTGTGAGTTCCCATATGCTATTCGAATTTCCTCAAGGAATTTTGAATATTCCAACCAAATAAAATACGTACCCTATTACGCTGTGTTCTGCTTATAAAGACTATGGAATGAATTAAAGAAAATCATTGACAAAGCCATTCTATTCGTATAGTATAGATGTACGGATGGTTGTCTACATCTGTAGAGTTATATCTGGTGAATTCAGAAAATATATTCTACAAAAGTAAGCCTTAGAAAATGCAGAACTTGTCGATTTGTAATACTTTTACATATCGTTATTATATAAAGTTACATAACAAGACATATTCAACAGTAGTTAATAATTTAAATTCATTGTTGGATAGTATTTCATTAGAAGTAGAATATATTAAAAGGTTAAAGGGGTGCGGGGAGCAAAATGTCATTACCAGATATACGTCTTCACGAAGGGGAACTTAATATTATGGAATTGTTGTGGTCCAACAAAGCATTGGCCGCAAAGGATATTTCAAAAATCATTAAAGAATACATAGGTTGGGAAAAGAACACTACCTATACCGTTATTAAGCGCCTAATTGAAAAAGGTGCCATAAAACGCGAGGAGCCGGGTTTCTTATGTAAGGCAGCAATATCAAAAAAGACTGTTCAAGCAATTGAAACAAAGGTACTGTTAAATAAATTATACAATGGTTCCTTAAGTACGTTCTTAACGGAATATGTTAATAATCAAAATTTATCTAAGGCGGAAGTCTTAGAATTACAAAGAATAGTAGGCGAGCAGAGAGTTTAATAAATTCTCTGCTTTTTTAATAAAGTTTTTGCAATAAATTACTTATTAATTTAAATATTTATCCGACACTTTGGCATTTTCAATCGTATTATTAATGAAAGGAGGTTAGACGATGATGAAACCTTTGTCACGTACGGACAAAGAGATTGCGGAGATATATAACCGTCATGTCAACACCATTTATCGAATCTGCTACACTTATATGAAGAATTCTTCTGATACAGAGGACATCGTACAAGAAACCTTTATTCGATTAATTAAGTTTGGAGGTTCCTATGAAAGTGAAGAGCATGAGAAGGCCTGGTTAATCAGGACAGCATCCAATCTATGCAAGGATAATTTGAAACATTGGTGGAGAAAACGTGAAAACCTGGAGGATTATCAAAATATTCAAGCGGATAATATGAAAAATAATGATACATTTGATGTTGTGATGAGCTTGCCTGACAAATATAAGACAGTGGTATATCTTTACTATTATGAAGGATATACGAGTGTAGAGATTTCAAAAATCCTTTCAAAACCGCAATCTACAATCCGAAACTATTTACATGAGGCACGTAATATCCTACGAACAAAATTAGGGAGTGATTTGAATGAAGAATAAGAAGATTATAGATTCTTATAATAAAATTGAGCCAAATAGCGAAGTAAAAGAAAGAATGCTAAAGAATATCATTGCTGCATCAGAGGGAAAGAGAAAAGTTTTAAGCTGGAAGCCTTTTGTGAGTGCAGCAGCGGCAGTTGTGCTGCTGTCTGGAACGTTGTACTATACCCAGATTTATTCACCCAATCATATATCCAATGTAATACAGGAGGATAAGGATACTACCCCTACGGATCAGCCTCCTGTTAAAGGGGATGATTTATCGAATGAGGTTAAGGTGGATGACTTATCAAATGAGGTAAAGGGTTTACCTGTTAAGAATTTTACGATCATAGATCAAGATAGTTCAGTGTCCGCTGACAGAATTGCATTTTTCAATTTAATTAATCTTTTTGAGAATGACGTTAACAGTTTTGTTATTGTTAAGGTTGGTGAGGTAGAAAAACTGGCTGCTGTGGATAAGTATAGCAGTGAAGGACAAATTTCTACGGTAAAGGTGCTGGATACCATATGGGGTGAAAAAGTACCAGAGGTTATTGACCTTCAGCAATCATTATACGGTGGATGTACCGGTGAGGAAGAAACGAATTTACTAAGAGAAGGTGGTGTGTACCTTCTTCCGCTTAATAAATATAATGGCAGTTACTACCTCATGAGTGACCTGGATGTATTATTTGAAATAGACAACGAAGGCCTTATCTGGTCACATTCTGCTTATGAGGATTTTAATCGTTTTGATGGAAAGGGCTATCAAGCAGTTGTAGACGAAATTATCAGCATTACACAGGATGATACTGTTATGTTAGCTGCATCTCGATTTGGGATGACATTAAAGGGTTTTCAACTTGCAGAAGTAACTATTCTTTCGGAAGCAACAGAAGAAGAAAATGAATACGGTTATGCGGAGATGGTATACAATGCTAAAGTAGAAAGTACCTTGAGTGGTGACGAACTCTCCAGTGAAATATCGATACGTTCCTATGCAGATGAAAATCTAATATTAACTAATGGAGGGCGATATCTACTATTTGTCGATAATTATGAGAATAAACACTTTATAAATACAGGTATGATTGCACAAGTAAACGAGGATGGTAAGATTCAGAACTTAGGAGATAACAGAGGTTCATTTAATGAATATAATGGTTACACTGTTGCTGAAATGCAGGGACTTACAGATATGGTAATGAATTATTTAAGTTCTAATCAGGAATAGGAAGACTCATACTATAGCCTTAGCCTTTTAGAAAGTTAATTCTCTTTTAAGCTTTGGCTATAGTATTTTTATGTAAATATTATGGTAAAGTAATCTGTTTTGTTGTATTATTTTATTGAAGTATTTTATAGAGCAGTTTATTTAATAATTTCGACTAAATATAGTTCTCGTTATAATAATAAAATCAAGCAGGTACATAGAATGAAAATTACAATTCAAACCATTGGAAAAGAACAGGAAGAAGAGCTTCTTTTAAAGTGTCATGAATTAACAGATGAAATGGTATCACTGGTTAATAATTTCAAGCATCAGGATAATTGTTTGATTGGTTATATCCAGAATGATATTCATCGCATTTTATATCGTGATATATATTATTTTGAAGCAGTAGATAATAAAGTATTTATTTATAGTCAGGATAAGGTCTATGAATCAAAACAAAAATTATATGAGCTTGAGCGGTTATGTGAAAGCCGTAAGTTCTTTCGATGCTCTAAATCAACGATACTTAATATTGAAAAAATCATGATCGTTCGACCTTCCATAAGTGGTAGATTTGAAGCGGTTCTCGACAATAAAGAAAGGGTCACTATATCAAGACAGTATGTACCGCTATTAAAAAGTAAAATAGGGTTAGGAGTGTGAGGTATGAATAAAAATAAATATAACTTATTTCAAACAATGCTTAGAGACTACTTTATTATATTTTCAATTATAATCTTACTTACAGCCTCCCTAAATGTAACACACTCATTTACCTTCCGGGAGATAATGTTATCTGCATTATTTGCCTTAGCAGGTAATTTACCGTCGTTGATTTATTATTCAAAAAAAGAGTTATCCATCAAAAGCAGAAAGATAAGAATGGTCCTGCATTTTATACTTATTGAAGTTGTGGTCTTATCGTTTGGCAACCTCATGGGACAGGTTTCCGAAATAGCGGATAATATAATATTTGCAATTGAAATACTAGTGATTTATGCTATGGTAATACTTGTCACCTGGTTACTTGACCGCAAAACGGCAAATGAAATTAATCAGCAGCTTGCAAGTTTAAGATCTGAAAAAAGTATAGTTGATAGAGATAATTAATAATCGTTACACACGGTGAGTTAACAGCTTACCGTGTTTTTTTTACAGCATAGAACGCTGTAGCATCAACATGATTGTAACTATATTTACAAACAGATTTGTGTGTGATACCTTGAGCAAAATAAATTAAAATATAGGGAGACTATCATGACAGGTATCATTTTATTCGCATTAATCGTATATGAAGCAGCATTTGTAATTTACTGCATCAGAACCGCCTCAACACAAAGGAAAGTAAAAAGTTATTCAAGACTTTTAATGTTCCTGGTTTTTTTCGTGCTTTGTTTATCGCCCATTCTTGATTGGGGCTTTCGCTGGTATTTACTTGGAATACTTTTATTAATCCAGTCCTTAAAGGCGCTTTTTGTTCTATACAGACGAAAAGACAGCACCAAGCAATTTAAGCAGAACAGAATTATATTAAAAGCATGTTTCCTAATATTTATATATGCTATTGTTCTTATTCCTGCTTTTGTGTTTCCTCAAGTTAAGGAGTTAGTGCCTACAGGAAGCTATAAAGTTGCAACCGTTGAAGCTACCTTCACAAGTGATACCATCATAGATTATTTCAATGGAGAAAAAAGATCTGTTAATGTTGCCTTTTGGTATCCGGAGGGTGCAACGTCAACATATCCATTAGTAGTTTTCTCACATGGAGCTTTCGGTGTAAAACTAAGTAATATATCTGCCTTTGAAGAGCTTGCCAGTCATGGATATGTGGTTTGTTCCATTGATCATCCAGGACATTCTTTTTACACTTCATCTTCTGAGGGGGATACAAGATACGTAGACAAAGCATATATGAATGAAGTCATTAATTCCAATAAAGAGGCTTATTATACCAAAGCACAAGTGTATGACTTAATCCAGAAATGGATGAAATTACGTTCAGAAGATATTAATATGACAATAGATATGATTTTACAGAATGTTAATGCAGCAGCTGATTCTGGTATAGAGAAAGCTTACACTGCAGATATGCTTCCTCTCTATCAGAGCATTGATACAAGTGAAATTGGAGTATTTGGTCATTCCATGGGTGCGGCAGCAAGTGTTCAGATTGGGAGAGAACGATCTGATGTTGATGCTGTTATCAATATAGACGGTCCATATTTTAGTGAGATGACTTATGATTCTACCTTAGATGAATTTGTTGCAACCAAAGTAGAATATGATAAACCTATATTAAATATTTATTCGGATCAGGTTTGGGTACAACTTAAAAATGATAATGAAACTAGTGTTTATGCTGGTAACAAGATATCAGAGCAAATCTGCAAAGAAAGTTATGACGTATACCTAAAGGGTACAAAACATCTTACCTTAACCGATCTATCCTTAGTATCCCCATTCTTGTCTTTCCTGTTGGATGGTGGAGAACGAGCAGAAGTTGATGCAAAGGAAAGTATAAAGCTTGAGAATAGTATCATACTGGAGTTTTTTAATTCGACCTTAAAGAAGGAGGGAACTTTCACTTCAAGTGGAGTTTATCAACAATAAATTCAATTAAAACACTTAATCCCAATGTTCAAAAGCATTACGGATATGGATTGTGGTAGGATGATATATTACATCAAAGAGGCATAAAAAGATATGAATCCTTTCATGTAATTAAAATTTTAAAAGATAATAACATTTATTTTTTTGAGCAAAATAGATTAATTGTTACGCCAAATTCGAATGCCCCAAAGATAAGAAGACGCTAATCTTTTGGGGCATTTTAATTCATGATAAGGAAATGACTTGTCGTTTCATCTTGTTCCTAAAAATGTTGTAGAAAATAATGATATGGCAATTTAGCTAAAGATGAACTATATTGCAGCTTATTTACCTTATTTGACGGTTTTCATGGCACGCATAGCATTTAGAATTGCAATAAGGGTAACACCTACATCACCAAATACTGCCTCCCACATGGTAGCAATACCGAAGGCTGCCAGGATAAGAAATAATACTTTAACACTCATGGCAAATATAATATTCTGCCAAACAATCGCTCTGGTTTTTTTAGCAACTTTAATAGCAGCGACTATCTTAGAGGGTTCATCTGTCATTAATACCACGTCTGCCGCTTCAATAGCAGCGTCGGAGCCTAAGGCACCCATTGCAAT
>JASGEU010000025.1:0-25652 GCA_047606065.1 Mobilitalea sp. | reverse complement strand
GGAAGGTGCCGCCATTGCGCAAGCGGCATATCTGAATGGACTTCCTTTTTTGATTATTCGAGCTATTTCAGATAAAGCGGACCATAGCGCTGAAATGGCTCGAATAATCAAAAAAGGAAGTCCATTCAGATATGCCGCTTGCGCAATGGCGGCACCTTCCATCTCGGTACAATATCCTTCAAAGTTCAAGGTTAACCAATCCTTCTTTCCACTATCCGATATGAATTGATCCCCGCTAACCACTCTGCCGATATGCACACCAACCTCTGGTATTACTTCCTGACATACCTGGCTTGCTATCTCTCTTAATTTTTGATCAGCTAAAAAGATTGATTGTTCCATCCTAGGTATTACACCCAATGCATAACCAAAACCAGTTGCGTCTACATCGTGCTGTAATGTATCAGTTGAAAGTACAATATCCAATATATCAATTTCCTTACGAAGGGAACCTGCAACTCCTGTATTAATTACAGCATCTATCTGATATAAATCGGCTAAGATTTGGGTACAGATGGCTGCATTTACTTTACCTATGCCACAGCGCACAGCAACAATATCCTTACCCAGCAGCTTACCTTCACAAAATTCCATATTTGCAATTGTTTTTATTGATACTTCCTGCATCAGAGCTTTTAATTGATTTACTTCTTCGTCCATAGCTCCAATGATACCTATTTTATTCATTTGTTACCTCCTATATAGCGCATTTTCATGCTTTCATTGTATCCTAAAGTAAATATAAATACAAATGTTATAATTAATTCATTGCAAAATATGGCCTTCTGATATACAATGTACTCGATTATGAGTACCCTAACCTGTTAGGGCAACATATATTTAGAATAGAACGTAAGAAGGGGATTTCATATGGTTTATAAGACTTCAGGAGTTTGCAGCCGTGAGATTAGTTTTGAAATAGATGAGAATACCAATACCGTCTGTTCCCTGCAATTTAAAGGAGGCTGCTCGGGTAATGCTGGCGGCATCTCAAAGTTGGTAGTTGGAATGAAGGTAGAAGATGTAATAGAGCGACTGGAAGGTGTCACTTGTGATGTAAGACCAACCTCCTGTCCCGATCAATTAGCGAAAGCCTTGAAAGAATGGAGGAACAAGTAAATGAAGCGGATTGTGCTGACTGGCGGTGGAACTGCGGGGCATGTAACTCCCTGTATCGCTTTATTACCAATGCTGAAAGAAGAAGGATATGATATTCACTATATTGGCTCGTATCAAGGAATTGAACAAAAGTTAATAGAAGAATTAAATATTCCTTATTACGGTATTTCCTCTGGAAAGCTGCGCAGATATTTTGATCCGAAGAACTTTACCGATCCCTTTAAAGTGGTAAAAGGTTATTTTGAAGCAAGTAAGCTCTTTCAAAAGTTAAAGCCCGATGTGGTCTTCTCTAAGGGTGGTTTTGTTACCGTTCCAGTTGTTATGGCAGCGAAAAAAAATAAAATACCTGTTATTATCCATGAGTCCGACATAACTCCCGGCCTGGCTAATCGTCTTGCAATTCCATCTGCTACTAAGGTATGTGCAAACTTTCCAGAGACCATACCTTATTTACCTGCTGAAAAAGCTGTTTTGACTGGCACTCCAATTCGCAAGGAACTTTTTTCCGGTAATAAGATCAAAGGACTTGATTTTTGCGGCTTTACTGTAAATAAACCTGTTATTTTAATTGTTGGCGGAAGTACCGGTTCCAGAACCATTAATGAAACCATCCGCGGACTGCTTCCAACATTACTTAGAGATTATCAGATCATTCATCTGTGTGGTAAAGGCAATCTAAATGAGTTATACAAATATACTCCGGGCTATGTGCAATTCGAGTATATAAAGGAAGAGTTAAGTGATCTTTTAGCTGCTGCTGATCTGGTTATCTCAAGAGCAGGTGCAAATGCAATCTGTGAACTCTTAGCATTGCGTAAGCCTAACATACTTATCCCCCTGCCCGCAGCCTCCAGTCGTGGAGACCAGATTTTAAATGCTGAATCCTTTGAACGTCAGGGATTCTCATTGGTATTAAAGGAAGAGGATTTAAGTGTTACCACCCTTCTTGCCGCTATCAAGAAGGTGCTGAATGAAAAAGCAGAATATGTAAAGGCAATGCAAAAGAGCGAACTGAACCAATCCATAGATACCATTGTTCATTTAATAAAGGAAACTTCAAGCACGAAGTAAAATTAATTGTTATCTATGCCGCAGCTTCACAGTTATACCGCATCTTACAATAATAAACCATAGAAAAAGAAGGCTGCCAGCCTTCTTTTTCATTACAAGTGAAACATATCGTCGTTTATCTTGTTATATTCTATTGCCTATTCTCACAGCCAGCTCTGCTGCTTCATCTCCTGAATATGAGCCTGTTATCCATTTCATTTTAACTGTATCTCCCTGATACCTTGGTATAATGTGTATGTGGAAGTGAAATACAGTCTGTCCAGCGGCTTCCCCATTATTCTGAAGTAAATTGATACCATCACAATTTAGCTCCTCTTTTACTGCACCGGCAACTTTTTTCGCTATAAGCAGCGCTTTTGAAGCAACCTCTTCCTCTAGCTCAAATAAATTCCCTGCGTGCTTTTTAGGGAGAATAACCATATGGCCTTTTGCTGCCGGTGAGATATCAAGAATTACCTTAAATTCTTCATCCTCATAAACTGTTGCAGAGGGAATTTCACCTGCGATTATTCTACAAAAAATACAATTACTTTCCATAATAATGCCTCCTTTGTCGATAGCTGTTGCTTACTTAAACTTGCATATTTTTCCATATTTTGATACTATGTTTAAGACACCTATTCTCCCAAAAGATTTTATCTTAATGATAAAGGATACGAAAGGAGCTCATAAATGTACTCAACTTTTAATAATGATACCATTGCCTCGTTAATAAAAGCTAATCCAGAACTTGAAACAGTTATTCAAACAATAACTGCTGACAATAAAAAAGCAACCTCCATGCTGGTCCATGAATTACGTAACCCACTGGCTCTCTTGAAAGGTACCATTCAATTTATAGAGTCCTCTCATCAAGAAACAAGAGATTACAAATATTGGGATCAATTGCATGACTTAATAAATGACCTTGAGCAAATAATGGCTGATGCCTCTCTGCTTAATACCTATAACCTAATCAATAAAGAAAATACAAATCTTATAACCTTAATTGATAATTTAGCAAATAGCTTTATGCCACAGGCACTGACGAAGGAAATTAATTTAAGCTTTACTTTTGATCCAACCAAGCTAGGGCATTTTACAAACTATAGCTGCGATTCGGTTAAGATAAAGCAGGTATTAACGAATTTAATTAAAAATGCTTTTGAAGCAACTGTACCCGGTAACTTCATACATATTGAACTAAAACATCTTCCTGCTAATTACGAAGCCCCCGCTAAGTTATGCATTATCATAAGCAACAATGGAGTTCCGATTCCGGAAGAGGCACTGGAAACAATCTTTATCCCCTTTGTCACCTACAAAAAAGGTGGTACTGGTGTAGGTCTTGCACTTGTTAAAAAGGTAGTAGACCTTCACTATGGAAGCATTCATGTGGATTCCACTCCGTCATTAACGTCCTTTACAATACAGTTACCCATATAAAAGAAGCCGTGCAATAAATTGCTCCATAAAATTATCCTTAGAAATCAAGCTTTCACGGCTAATTTATTAAATATTCTGCTTGGTTCTGTGCTTTTACAAGATATTAAACTGAAATACCTGATCAAAGGTTCGAAGGGTTTTAAAATTACCTTTGGCTGTTAAATCCCCCGACATAAAAGCGCCTTGAAAGGTTATACGACCAAGGATAAGTCTGTTCATAACAGCGTGTGTTGTTTTTGCAATTACATCTGCATCAGCTTTTTCACCGTAATAACATTTGAGGCGTTTATTGTTTATTTCTATAATTAAGGTCTTCTTTGCGTCCGATAAATGAATGGAATAAGAAGCATTGAAGTCATCAATCGGATGAAAATTATCCTTTAAATTCTTGATAAAATCCTGTCCGCTTTCTCCCTCTTGATTATTGTCCAGCATATCCTTAAATAACTGTGTTAATTCTTCAATATCTTCCTTCTGCTTTTTCACATAAGCATCGTCCGATACATAAACGGATAATTGCTCACTCTCTTGTGGAGTAAGCACAATAGAACCACTGTGAAGCACGTTTTGTTTTATGGCAGCATTGCTTGTCGGAAGCATTTTTACTTTTTGATGAATCATACGATAGTAGGTTTCTGCCTGCTTTTCAATATAAGCTGCATAAGCTGAATTTGTCTCAAATTCTACGTGGTCCTCAACATAAGCACTTAAACCATTACCAGAGATTCCTCCTAATAGCTCCCAGGCTTTAATTAGTGTCAATTCCGCATCTCTTTCTCCATAGGTGTTTGCCATTACGACGGGCAACATATAGAGCTTACTAAGCTTGTCTTTATCACCGTAAAACCAACAGGCATCTAAAAATTGCTGCATTAGGCCGCCAATTCCCATCCACTCTACTGTAGTGGCTAGAATAACACCATCCGCTTCCTTCAAAGTCTTAGGGAGCATAGAAATTGCATTCTTTTCCTCATAGAGATTGTATCTTGTTACTTGAACACGAAGCTCTTCTAATACCGATGTAAGCTTGCTCATGACATAAAGAGTTGGGTCTTCAATAAGTCCCCTTCCACCATAATAGATGTTAATTTTCATGCAACAACTGCTCCTCCTAATCAATAAATTTATCTGATAGCACTATAAACAAATACTCATATTCCTATTTCTGAAATCATCAATTACGCCTTAACTGGGAATTCTGCTCTTTGCTGGTCTTCGATACAGAAATATTGAAAGAATTAAACCGGCTATAAATCCTCCCACATGGGCTGCCTGATCAATTTGTGAATTTGCAACTCCATTATAAAGGCTTAACGCAACGAATAAAATCATTTGACTTGTGCTAATCTCCGCTAAGCGCCCTCTATTTAAAAGTACAATGTACAGGATTGCTCCTACCACACCAAAAATTGCTCCAGATGCCCCAATGGATATGGTAGTCTGGTTAAAGAAAACGGCATCTTGTTCCATCCACATATTATAACCTACAGACACAAGTCCTGCAAGAATTCCAGTTCCAAGATAAAGGGAAATATATCGATATCTTCCAACTACCCTTTCCAGATTTCCACCAACAAATAAGAGGACCAGCATGTTGTTAAACAGGTGGCTCCAATCTCCATGAAGAAACATTGAGGTAATTAACCTGTAGTATTCCTGATCCTGTTTTAAATAAAACCAGGACAAAGCACCTTTTTGTACAATTGCCTCGTCACCGCCTAAAAAATTCGTATAATAGGTAATAAGATATACCATAACATTAATAGCAATAATAAACATAGTTATGGGTGTTAATTTATATCGCCTTAATAGATCATTACTGTAATTCTCAGATTTCTTATAGGAAACCGATCCATAGTCACCTTGATACTCCCCAGCATAACTCCTATTGGTATTATCTTGGGCCAGTGACACCTCAATTATTTCTTTAATTTCCTTAAACTCATTCATCTGATTTTCATAAATAATAAGTCTGGAGGAACTAAGGTCTATAATCCAATTGCTTTCCTGGCTGGAGGTAATTGCAAGTTGCTTAGCACTATTAGGATTATCCGTAATAATTAACCCCAATATGTTTATCCTGTAAGGGTAATTCCTTTGTATGCCAGCCCTCATTTGCAAGAGAATATTATCATACTGTTCCTTCGTAAGTATCTGATTTTCAATTATATGGACTACCGAAATCATAGAGAGGGATGCATTTTCTTCTTCCACTCGATAATAAAGATAAATCCCCGGCGCATTTGAATTCATACGCTGATATCCTATGTTCAGTAGGCTACTATTTAATCTATCTTCCATTCTAATTTATTGACCATATCCTTCTTCCCAGGCAAAAGAGCGTTTTACTGCTTTTTTCCAACCTGAGATTCGTTTTTCACTTTGCTCCGTTGACATTGATGAATTAAACACCTCTGCCAGCTGCCAATTCCTTCGAAGTTCATCTTTATCCTTCCAAAAGCCCACTGCCAGTCCGGCAAGATATGCCGCACCAAGAGCAGTTGTTTCAATACATGCTGGTTTATATACTGTTGCATTTAAAATATCCGCTTGAAACTGCATTAAAAAGCGATTTGCACAAGCTCCACCATCTACCTTTAAGGTTTTCAGGCTTTGACTCAAATCACTCTCCATCGCTTTTAAAACATCATGTGTCTGATATGCTATTGATTCTAAGGTAGCACGAATAATATGATTTCTATTACAGCCTCGTGTAATACCTACGATGGTTCCTCTTGCATATTGATCCCAGTAAGGAGCACCAATACCTGCAAAAGCCGGAACTACATAAACTCCGTTGGTATCTTCCACCTGACTTGCAAACAGCTCGCTCTCCTCTGCGGTACGTATCAGCATTAATTCATCACGCAGCCATTGAATTGCCGCACCTGCAACAAATACACTGCCTTCCAAGGCATATTCTACCCTGTCACTGGTTCCTGCTGCTATTGTTGTTAAAAGTCCATGCTTGGACCTAACTGGTTCGTCTCCCGTGTTCATTAACAAAAAACAACCAGTTCCATAGGTGTTCTTTACTTCACCCTTAGAAAAGCAGCATTGTCCAAAAAGTGCCGCCTGTTGATCTCCTGCCGCTCCTGCAATTGCTATTTCTTCACCAAAAATAGTACGCTCTGTATGTCCGTAGACAAAACTGGAAGGTTTTACTTTCGGTAACATCTTTACTGGTATATCAAATAGATTTAATATCTTTTCATCCCAAGTTAACTTCTTAATATCAAAAAGCATAGTTCTTGAAGCATTGGTATAATCCGTTACAAAGGTTTTTCCTTTTGTCAGATTCCATATAATCCATGTATCCACTGTACCGAATAGTAAGTCTCCCGCCTTCGCAGCATTTCTTGCACCCGGCACATGATCTAAAATCCAGGCAATCTTTGTTCCGGAAAAATATGCATCTGGAATTAATCCGGTGGTATCCTTAATATATTCTTCATGACCTTCACATTTAAGTTTATCAATCATATCCGAGGTTCTGCGGCACTGCCAAACAATTGCATTATAGATGGGCTGCCCCGTCTTTTTATCCCATACGATAGTTGTCTCTCTCTGATTGGTTATGCCAATAGAAGCAATTTCTTTCGCAGAAATCATTGATTTAGCCATAGCTTCTGTAGCAACTGATAATTGCGTAGACCAGATTTCCATTGGGTCATGTTCTACCCAGCCGGGCTTGGGATAAATTTGCGTATACTCTTTTTGTGCAACACTTTTTATTTTTCCAGATTTATCAAAAATAATACATCGTGAACTGGTTGTCCCCTGATCAAGTGCCATAACATAACGTTTCATTTAAATTACTCCTCGTTTCCGTTCAACTTAGCATTTATTTAATACTTAGCACTATTACCATTCCCTTTTACCTTACTGATTTACTCGACTATAGTTGAAATAATTACAAATAAAGAGCTAAGACCGAGAACGAATTCTAAGAACAATAGAATTCCATAGAAAAATTTCAAGCTAAATTTATCGTCTGCTTTATTTTTTAAAGCAATAATTGTATTTATGATTAAAATTGTGGAAAATAAAAGAAGCAATATACCCCTAAGAATCATATTACCTATCAAAATTGCAATAACAAGAAAAGATACTAAGATCAGTGCTTGTATCAAATCCCAATGTTTCTTCATTAAAAGTACCCCCATTTCTTACTTTAAAGCTTATATAACATCAATTTTACACTTACAAGCTATTATTTACAAGGATTTTGTTAATAAGGTAACACTAAGTGGCTTAATAACATAGTTAGAAGTAAAAGTGAGCCTTTGCAAAATAGCTGATTAGCTGTTCTGCGAAGGCTCCATGATTTTACTTCTAGCAATAAGACAATTAAAATTCACGGAGTGAATATCTAACCGCCACTATTATTATTATATGTCTCTTTTTATCAACACGATAAACAACTGTAAAATTCTTTACAAAAACCTGTCGATAACCTTTATTAACATAGGTGCCAACTTTTCGCTCAGAACCACGGAAAGGCATATATTCCAAACTTAAGATAGTATTTTCAATTATATCAACTAAGCTTAAAGCAATTTCAGGAATCTCCTTTTTCTTCGAAAGATATTCATATATTTCATCGATATCTCGTTCTGCTTTTGGTAGCATCTTAACATTGTATTTATCCAAAATGTCGTCTCCTTAAAGATGCCAAAGTTTCCTTTGCATCTAATAATTCCACTCCATTTGTTATTTCTGCTTCAGCTTCAGATATAGCAGCATCTATGCTAGTCTGTTCTGTCATCTGTTCGTATGTTTCAATACTCATTATAACTAAATCTCCATAACCATTTTTTGTTATAAAAACAGGCTCATTTTTTGCATGACAAATATCTGATATTTCATTTGTATTTCTTAAATCTGTTATAGGTCTAATTTGTGGCATGTCAACCACCTCCTTTGTACATTATTATAACGTAATTATGTACATTTATCAACATCCATATAGCTTTTATACTGTTCTTCACTGTGATTATCCGAATGCTTTGCATAGACTCACTTACGCCATTTATTTTATAAAATTATATTCAATATTGGCAAAAGCAATTTTATCCCCATTCTTTATCTCTTTTTTCTGATAGGTCTGCAATGCTTCATTATTAATGAAAGTACCATTTGTCGAGTTCAGATCTGTTATATAATACTTTTCACCTTCTTTTGTAATTTTTGCATGAAATCTACTAATACCGTCTTTTTCTAAGCAGTAATCCACATTTTTTTTAAGTTTCCCAATAAAAAATGGAACGCTTGATATCACAATATCTTTATATGCTTGACCATCTATCGCTTTTAAATATGACATCGCTGGTGCCAGATAAGAATCATTTAAGACACAAGTTGGATTTATATCCTCTTCCTCCTGTTCCCTATTTCCTATCATATCTTCTATGTCCTTTTTAATATGCATATCCTTTTGTTCTGTTAGTATTTTATTATCTATTACTTCTCTTGGATTAATTTCTAAATTTGTTTCTTCACCTCCAACCATTCTAGGGTCTATATAAGAACAGGTTCTTTTTAATTTTGTAATTCTCTTTTTCTTATCAAATATTTTTGAAGTTACATATCCTTCAACACATAGAAGTAAAAGGATAAACGCAATTAATTTAGTATAGTCATATTGATTTGCATACTTATTAAATAATAATTTGGAAGACATTACTATAATAATGGCAGCTATAATAAGAAGAAAACTTATCCCTGCATATAGATATGCTTTGATCGAATAGCACGCTACTTCCTCCTCATCTACAATCTTCTCTTTCATGACAGGAATGCTTACTAGATCCCTTTTTTCTACTTCACTTGCTTCAGCTTCCTTATTTAATATCTTCGCCGTATTACTATGTAATACTTGAAGCATTTGTTCTAAGGAAAAGCTTTCTTCTCTGCTAATAGAATAAAGTTGATATACCAGAAGAACTGCTTCTCTATCATTATAATCCACCTTATTCATTAGAAATTCCATTAAACTACAAATTTGCTCCTTAATTTCATGCCCATATTCCGGCAAGTAGCAAAGACTAAACTCTTTTGAGATAATATCCATATAAATATGCTCCTGATTAAGAATTAAATCTTCTTCACGTAAGAGATATTCATAAACTTCTTCCAATACCTTTATAATATTCAGGCACAAAGTTTGAAGCATTTTGTATTGATAAGCATCCTTACTAAGTATTACTTCCAGCGATTGCTTACCTGTTATTTCATAATAATACAATATATTATTATCAATTACCTTTTTCTCCAGGGATATAATTCCCTCTATTTTCTGATGCTCAAGAAGTTTTATACTATATGTATTAAGAGGATCTTCTTTCATTCCTCGTATTATCATATAATTGTGCCTTATATCTTTTTTGTACTCAACTTCCATTCAAGCCTCCTTATCAGCTATCCACTTGTAAAATAATTGTTTATCCCAACACCCTGCTAATGCAAGCCCTTCTTTAACATTTCAAGTAATTCATGCACACCCTTTATCTTATCTCCTGTTTGTAAAATGACCTCTGCGCCTCGTATTGCCTCAGCAGGGTCATGCAACGAAAATATGTTACTAGCCTTTAGCTTAGTAATTGGATTTAATATAAAATTTAGCAGCGGCAGATTATTTTTTGTCTTGGCACTCACTCCAATATATACTTTAAATCTTTCCACAGTTACCTCTATTGAAGATACTTTTAGCAGGAAAAAACCCTTGAATAGCTTTTCATCCAAATACTCCTCTATCTTTATTTCTTCGTCTTCCCCATAGCCTGTAATAACTGTAAAAATACTTTTCTCTTTTAGCTGTTCCAAAGTAATGTTCTTACTAATATCAGCTTCATACTTAATAGATAGTCCTGTTTTATACAAGGCTTGATCTACAATTCCTTGTATTTTACATTTATCATGAAGAAAAAAGGCCAGGTATAACAATATGAATATTACACAAAAAACAATTGGTATTACAAATGCTGCTTCTACTGTAATACTACCTTTAGCAAATCTTCCCTTATTATTATTTATCTGGCAGGTATCAGGATTATTTTTCATATTACTAACAACAGCACATAGCTCGTAAATAGAAATGGTACAAAAGGTATGCTTTTTTTTCTGTCTGCCAGCCTAAAAACCAATAATATAAT
This sequence comes from Mobilitalea sp., assembly GCA_047606065.1. Lineage (GTDB taxonomy): Bacteria > Bacillota > Clostridia > Lachnospirales > Lachnospiraceae > Mobilitalea. The sequence continues at coordinate 14,883 of JASGEU010000025.1, read as the reverse complement.
GGATACCCCTGCTGCCAGTGCCAGTGCCACGGCGAACAGCTCTAAATTTGTCCAAAGACCTAACCCTAACCCTGTTGCACACAGTACGATTCCATCTCCCATACCTATTTTCCCACCAGTCATCAAACTGATACCAACCACAATTATCCCAATCATTACACCTGCCAACCGTTCTAATAGAGAAAGATTGTCGCAGAAAGGAATACAAACCCCGGTTAGGACTATTCCTACCATAACAGGCCATAGATGTATCTTTTTGTGCCTCATATCCTGATATCCGCAAAAAAGCAACATTAATATAATTATACTTTTGCTTATAATAACTGCCATCCTATACTCCTTCTTCAACAGATTATATTAAATCTCTTATTTTTATTTATAGCATCTTTTGCAGGGGGTTCTATCCCCTATTTCTGAAATATTTATTTTTGTAACATTACGCTTGATTCGGAAACATTCTCTCTTTGTGTGGTATCTTGTACCATCTTGAGTTATATAGTAGATTGCTTGCCTATCTAGATTGCCCTCACAACAAGATTCACAGGGATAATACTTGGCTCCGTTACTATTTCTTAAGTTATCCGGTATACCCTGCACCATAGAGACTGATAACTTGATATGTGAACAGTCCTCTTTGCTATGATATACTTTACCCGTTGCAGTAATAAATACGGTAGTCTCTTCTCCTTCTCCCGCAGGTTCTGTGTCATAAGCGGCTGCCACCTGATATCCTGTCCAATTCTTAACCCTTACTCTCTGAAACATTTGGAATGGCTCAATGCTAAATAATTGGAGTGGAAACTCAATTTCGTAGCTTACAGTTAAGTCTATATAATCCTTATCCTCTGCAAGATTACTGATAAATCGAATTCCCTGAAATCCATTCTTAATAAAACTATGATTAATCTCATTAAGATCCAAGTATTTTTTTGAGTATTGTTTAAGAATAGCTTCACTAAGATAGGCTTCTGCCATTTGAGTAATTCCAAGTCCTTGTAATTCATTAAAGATAGAAAAGTCAAAATTTAATGCATCCTCAACAGTCGTAAAATCCTGTCTTATATATTCTGTTCTAGCCAGCTCCAATCCCATTGTACTTATTGCTGACTGAATTCTTTCCTGGGTTGTAAATACTGGAATATAAAATAGAAAAAATAGCATGAAATATAAAAAAACAGGCAATACAAGTGCTGTTTCTATGGTAAGTGACGCTATTATTCCCCTTTGTTTTAATTTATTTAGATCCTCATCTGTACTATGTAGTAGGTTCATTTTAATCCTTTGGTTTTAGATAGGATGGTCTGAGATGTCCGTTCTTCTATAAGAGCTATTAAATATTTAGATAAGCAAATGACATCCTGGAGAGAGGTTAATTTTTTTGATTAAATAGATTTAAAGAAAATCTTAAGAATGAAAAACGGACATCTCAAACCATTCTAAATGTAAATTTCTTAACTACTAGTAGCTATATGTTTTATTCGTAATATATATAAAATCTTTTGCATTATTTAACTGCTGCCCCACAAAAGGTAAGGATGTGAATTTCTTCTTAATAATAAAGTTAACTTCCGCTTTATATCCAAACAGACAATTCTTTAATAAGAAATTATCCAGTTGATATCGGAGATTAATATTTTCTTGAATTAAATCCATGGATCGATAGGAAAGCAGATTACTATCTTTGGTTAATAGAAACACCTTTAAATAATCACTATAAGAGAATGTCAAAGATGAGTCCTCCGTCATACGGGATACCTTTTGCTCCAAGAACTCTCGACTAATAAGAAAAATTTCATAAAGTTTTATCTCAATCAATTTTTTAAAGATAGGCAGTTCTTTTCCAGAAAGTATTGCAGAAGTATCCAACAGGGCTTCTGCCACAGCCCAAGCAAACAAAAGCATCATTTGGGTAATCCCAACAAGTATTGGAAGCCCAGTAAATCCTACTAAAGCTGCTGCCAAAAGCTTTGCTTCTGCTCTTTTTGTTTTGTCTCCTAAGATACTACCAAAATCAAGTACGGCCCTAACTAATACGATTTTAGTTATTACAGAGGCTATATTCTCCTGATCAGAATCACCTCCACTGATTAAATACTCCAGTTCATATTTTAGTATGGATGGTTTTTGCTGGACCTCTTCACCTTCGTTTACCTGATAACTCCCAAAATGGTCGGTTAAATACTGAACATAAAGAAGCTTTTTTGCCGCTTTCTCCAATTCATCCAAAAGAAGATCCGGCATAGAAATGTTATTATTAATTTTATTGTAAATACTCTCTTTCTGGACTTCCTTTGTACTGCTTAATGCTTTATCCATTAAGTCAGTCAGAATATCCAGCGGATCTTGATCCGTAATATAGCCCTCCTGCTTCGATGGAAGCTGATCCATACTGGTTAGCACCGCATCGGAAACTTTATCGGGATCTATGACAAAGCTAGAGATACCTCCCTGCAATAGATCAGATACCGTTTCTAAAATATTATCTGGCTCTGTTTGATTAAGCACCAAAGAACTGTAATCAAGGGTAAGCCCATCTATTCTATATTGCTCCATTATTTGCTTTGCTTTTTGGTAGGTGGTCAATGCATCTGTATATTCCTTATCCCCTACACCTTCTTGCGCCAGTGTTAACTGATTTCCTACTGATGTCAAACATTCCATATTAGCATTTAATATGTCTGTCATTAATGTAAAATTATATCCTTCTAGTTCTGTTCCCTGATAAGTCTTTAAGTCATTTAGACCCTCCAGTAATCCAGCATAAAGTTCTTCACTTATACTTTCTTTTTCAGATAATAGAAGTTCTTCATATTCTTTTATTAATGGCGCTGCCTTAGAAGAAGTCTTATTAATATCATCGATCACTATCCGTGCTTTTTGAAGTAATGGTTTAATATCACTTATAAGTTTTGTTAAACTTAAATGATTTGCTTGTATAGTATCTAAAAGTAAATTTGCTTGTTTATTTTCATTAAATATTTCTTCCTTTAAAGTATCTAATGTAGCCTCAATCCTTTTAATTGATTCTTTACAATCCACGAGGCTTTGATTTACCTGAGCAGATTTATTTTCAATTGCTTCAAGCTTTCCCGCTACTTCCTCTTCCTTCTCCAAGTTTGTTAGTTCTAATTGATATTTATCGTGTAACGTTATAAGCCGTTCTTCACTTTGCACTAGTTGGCTGACATTATCTTCAATAATTTGAAAATAAGCATTTGGGTTGCAGTAATTATCTTGTTGTGCTTGAAAAACATCTGGGTGATTGATCCCAACATTCTTCATGGTTATCTCGATATAACATATCTTCTTAATGAAATTGGTATTTACCTTTATTCTCCCTTCTTTACTCTGTTCAATTCCTTGCTCATTGGTTCTTATCCCATCATATAAATTCATTAGCTTAAGGATACCCCGATCAATTTTTACAAGCTCTGTCTCTGCCTTTTGCTTTTCTTCCAAAATGTAGTTAACTTTCTCTGGAGTTTCAAGTAAAGACATCTTATCTAAAAACACCTCCGTCAAATTACCAGCTACCTTGTATTTTTCATATGCAACCGCCTGATTAATCATGATTTCACCATTATACTCCACAAGACTTACATCTTCACTAATGTTAGTTTCCTCTGTAGCTATTCCATATAGCTCCGTTCCACCCTTCATATTTGCAGGAAGGTCCTTATAGGGCTTAAACGTATAGGACATTGATTCCTCTAACATTTCTTCCATTTTCTTCTTTGCTTCTGCTTTGCTAATCTCCCCTGGATAATATCCAAAGACATGATATTCCTCCCATAAGGGTCCATAATAGTCAGCTAACAACGAGTCCATAGCTACAGCTAATGCACGGTCTGCAAAGACCCTTGCGGTAGCAACTCTGGCCCCTTCAATAATTGTACATAGCAGAGAGAGTATTAAGAGTAAGATTAAGCTTAAAAATACAGTAATTGATCCTTTCGCTTTATTTGACTGTAAATTCCTCACTTTATTAACCTCCTAATTTCTCTTTTACCAGGTATCGCCTGCCACTGATAATAATCAGGTCTTCTATTTAGCTGATTGTTATTCCCGACCCTAAGCTATCTGAATTATCATTAATAGAATCAAATGCTGCCTGAAGAATATTTTGTATTTGATCTCTGAAGATAAGAACGATACCAATGATTATGACCAGAATTAAGATTATTTCGATAACTCCTATTCCGTTAAGCTGTTTTGTTACTATATATTTTGCTACTTTTTTTCTATACCGAGTGAACTTATGTACTATTTCCATTACTTAATTTCTCCTTTTTAGTTTCTGTTAAATCCAAGAATAGCTATAATTATGATATTTTTTTACCCCAAAACAAATTATATTTCTTATCCTGCAACGAATATCTTTTATAAAAAATTGTTCTCTATATCTGAAAACTCATGAAAGCAGGTATCATAATAATTAGAAAAACAAGTATTAGAAGAAACATCATTGGAATTAACAGCTTTGTTCCAGCCTCTTCTCCTTGTTTCTTAGCAATTTCTATCCTATTTTCAAATGCCTCCTTGGTTTCACTAATTAGTAGTTGTGAAAATCCTTTGTTCCCTTTCTTAGAATTTTGAATAATTAATGCTGCAAACTTCATATAAGATATAAGCCCGACTCTTCTTCCAAACTGTTCATAGGCTATACTTTCCGTTTTGCCAAGCTTAAGTTCATTTGATAAGATTAACACTTCCTCATAAGCATATCGTTTTTGATAGCCCTTACCCTGCCGCCTTGTATCATATTCCTCTGCAATCCTTTGAAATGCTTGCCTTATTGACATTCCAGCATTAATTAAAAGTGTAAACTTGTTAACAATTTCCGGATAATCCAGCTGCATCTGCTCTTTTCTACGTTTAAACTTCTTATCCAGTTCCTTTGCTTCCAGGAACCAAACAAGAACGGCAGATAGCAGCCCCATAACTATGAACTGCAGAATGTTCGAGGTATTAATCTCTTCCCAGCTTAGCTTATAATTCTTTAATTTTATTGGTAGCTTTAAGTACTTATCTGTGGCTGAATCCTCTGCATATGAGATAATTTCTTCCTTAAGTTCCTGTGAAAGTGCCTCTTCATCGTTAATCTTAGGTGGCAGAAGTGTAAAGTAAAGCTGTTTTTGGTATTCCTCCTTATCATAGTGAAGTATTACTGTTACCATCGTCGTAATACCCTGCTTGGATATCAGCTCATTCCTTATACTTCCATCGGCACGTATCCACCTGTAATCTTGAGGAATCCATTCTATTGTAATACCCCTCTCCGGTATACTTTGTATAAAGTTTAAATCTTCGTAAATCTCATCCGCAGAATTATTATTTCCCAGAACCTGTTTTTCAACATATCCTATTTCTTTCTCAAATAGTTCCTGCGCTTGTTCTGCGGTATATCGTCTTTCATCCACCTTAAGTTTAACATCAACACTATCCCTAGTACTTTTTTCACCTTTTGCTATTTTTTCTGCCTCATCTATAATAGTAACTTTTAGGGATACCGTACTCTCACCTTCGCCATAACCCGGTCTTATAATAGAACTTTCCTCAACAAGAAAATGACCATTTTCTGTTCCATATGCCAAAAGGGAAAGTCCACTAAAAAGTATAATTACAAAAATTATTTTAGAAAGTCTGCTGCACCAATACAACTTTTCCGTTAACTCTGGTTTTTCTGTATAATATAAATCTTTCAGATGATCGGATACTTTTGAACTTTTTCTAAGTAATTGGTAAGCTCTGGTGCTGGTCAAAATCCAATTAGACATAGGGTAAAGCAGATATAATCTATGCTCCTCTTTATCAAGAACTTGTCTCCATTTCTGTAATTGGCTTCGTCCTAAAATTACACCAAGTAAGAAAAGAATTATAATAATAGCTGGAACAATCCACATACTTGCTTACTCCTTACACTTCAATGGTTACAATTTTATCAATGATACGTAAAGAAACGAGATAAAGTCCTATAAATATTGTCATTAGAAAGACGCCCTTTAAATTATGATAAAGGGGATCAAGAAAACCTGGAGAGGATACTGTTAGATAAATAAGAATGCCTAGAGGAATCACCTTCATGATATTTGCTTCTAATCGTTTGGCGGTAATTAATATTCGTATTTCACGCTTAACCTCAATTTTATCGTTAATAATATTTGCGGTACTTTTTATAATGCTAATTAAATCGCCACCTGTTCGTTTTGCTGTGCAGAAAACCTCACTAAAGTTATTAATGTCCTCCACCCCACTGCGTTCACTAAAATTAATTAGTGCCTTTTCAACGGTAATGTTCATATTAATCTGATTATTTATAAAATTAAGTTCTTTTAAAATCTCTGCATTTTCTGTATAGAGCTGTTTTAAGTCCTTATAGGCTTCTATAAAGGCGTACTCTACTGAATAACCCGCTTCTAAGGCCGCTGACAGAGCCAACAGGGCATCCTTAAACTCAAGATTTAGTTTCCATTTCTTTTCCTGCTCTGCTTTTTTTAACTTGTTGTTATTGTATAAATAAATTAATGGAGATAATATAAGAATGCCAATCAGGCTTCGATAGAATAATAGTCCCAGCAGCGTTATCAACAGACTTCCCTGCAGAAAATAGATAATTGAGAATTTTTTAGATATCTTTATAAATAATTTTTCGTAATTCATATCGGGCATCCTGCCCTCAATAATTTTTCCTTGTTCTCTAACTCATTGATTTTATATAGTACACCTTTTATTCTTCCGTCTACCTCACCATTTTCCTGAAATTGATAAAGTATATTTAATGGTATCTCACCATCCTTACAGTTCATCACCTCTGTAATTTCAAGAACTCTTCTGGACCGATCTCTTAATCTGCCCAAATGAACGATAATGTCAATTGCAGATGCTATTTGTTTTCGTACTGCAAGTAAGGGAATATTGCTCCCCAGTAATACCAAGGTTTCCAGTCTGCTAAGCATTTCTTTACAAGAGTTCGCATGTGCTGTAGTGAGGGAGCCATCATGTCCGGTATTCAGAGCCTGAAGCATATCAATTGCTGCTTCATTACGAACCTCGCCAACAATGATACGAGAAGGTCGCATTCTGAGGGAAGTTTTTATTAATTCACGTATTGTGATTTCATTACTTCCCTCCGAGTTCGCGTTCCTTACCTCCATCCGGACAAGATTTGGAATATTACGAATCTGAAGCTCTGCTGAGTCTTCAATCGTAATAATTCTTTCGGTAGAGGGGATGTAATTAGAAAGTACATTAAGAAATGTAGTTTTACCTGATCCAGTTCCTCCGCTAATTAATATATTATACCCGGCGATTACTAGCTTTTTTAAGTAATCTGCAACCTCCAAAGATATTGCTTCCATCTCAATTAGTTTTTCCATTGTAATTGGTTTGTTGGGAAATTTTCTGATTGTAATGGTGGGACCTTCCATTGATATGGGAGAGAGGACAATATTGACACGGGACCCATCGGATAGCCTGGCATCAACAATTGGACTGGATTCATTAATAATCCTGTTACAGTGAGAAACAATTTGCTGAATCACATCTTCTAACTTTTGCTGTGACTCAAAGATTTTATCACTTTCATAAATCACCCCATGCTTTTCGATAAAAATACTTTTTGGGCCATTTACCATGATTTCCGTTATTTCTGAATCATCTAATAAATCCTGCAATACATCCAGTTTTCTGATTGAATTAAATATATCTCGCCTCAGCTTCTGTTTGACTGGAATACTAATGTATTCTTCCTTCGAATAAAGAAGAAGAGTGCGGTCAATCCTCTCATAAATCTCTTCTTCTGAGGTTTCACGATGTAGATCAATCTCTTCCAGAACTTTTTCTCTTAAGAACTCTTTTAGACCGTCCATTGTATCCCTCCCATCATAAGTAATCAGCAAGTTTTTCCCTCGCATAGCTCCAAGTTTTTGTTCGTGTTAACTCGGATATGTTAAGCCCTAATTTTTCCAGGTCTTTATCTGCATTTAACCGCGGTCTTTCTATGGAATTTAAGTTATTAATACCATATAACAACATTTGATTTATAAACGCTTCCTGTGCCCCTTTTCTAATAAAATCCACTTCTTCCGGGAAAACAACCGTATCACTTTGGTTTATTATTTCAAAGCCTGCTTCACAATAACCAGATAGATAAAAGATAACATTATCATAATCGGATTTATTCTTTAACTCCTCCAACCACCTTTGCACATCATTTCGATTTAAAGAGATAAGGTCCATCCCGTGAGCAAACCCTGATAAACAGGTTAGTTTTCCAACGTATCGCTCCAGTCCTTTTGTTTTACTCATAATGTTATTATTTTCTTTTAAATAGTAGATAAATTCTGAAAGTGCATTTTCTGAAGCTTGAGAAATTTCTATTAGAGGTACCGGTAAAAGTTCCAATAAAACAAGTAAAACTTTCCGATGTTCCGAAAGAAGAAGTCCACTTGACCAGGCATATGCCAGAGCTTCCACATTTGGAGTTAAGCTAAGAATACTATTAATACGAACTTTTGCTGTCGGCAGAATTGTTCTGGACTCATTTTTCTTTTTATAATAGTCTAAGAAAAGTTCCTCCATTACTTTACCTGCTGATTGATATTTAAAAATACTTGTTTCTTCGCTTGTTAACAAGTTGTTAGTTAATTGATGAACTAACCTATAACTGTGTTTTATCTTTTCCTTTGGCAGATTTTCTAAAGAAACATCTTCGTCTGCTATTAAAAGTTCAATCTCGTGTGTAGTTAAGTAATCTTCGAGACTTTCTTTCTTTGTAAAAAGCAAGAATACAAAATTATATTCTTTCTTCTTTTTATAGTACTCCATAAAACGCGTAGCATAAAAAAGGTCAGAATCATAGAGGGCAAATCTTTGTTCCACTTAGGAATCCTCCTGATAAAGTTGATCGACTGGGGAATTATATTATCGAAATCGTGAATAATAATCGAATCTCCTGCTCTTTGAGCCGGTTAGAAAAATAGAATTGAATCAAATGATTTAACATGTAAATATATTACAATGATTAGCGTTTATTGTCAATCCTTGTAATTGGAAAATTTTATCTTTCGTGCTTTTATACAATATTTTGTATGTGAATTGATAATATTGCACAATAGGAAGTGTCTTCGAAAAGATAACCTGAAGAGTGAGTTGCAAAAGACTTTGCTTTTTAATTGACAGAAGATACATTAACTTCCTCACTGTTTCAATAAACTAAATGTCTACTAATTAGTGTGGAAAGTTAATATACCTTCTGTATTTCACAATATAGAATAATGTATTCCTTATTGATTCCACTCCGCTACTTCTTTGCGGAGCCAGTCACACCAAGCTTCTATTCCTTGTCCATTTCTAGCTGATATCTCAAAGATAGCTACATCTGGATTCAGTTTATATACTCGTTCCTTAACTGCCTCTATATCAAATTCAAAGTAATCCAAACAATCAATTTTATTAATTAATAGTGCATCTACATTTGAGAACATCAAAGGATACTTTAGTGGTTTATCATCCCCCTCAGGAACACTTAAAATCATTGCACTTTTAGAAGCCCCTGTATCGAACTCCGCTGGACAAACAAGATTCCCTACGTTTTCAAGCACAACAAAATCATAGTTTTCTGACCCAAGAGCCTCTAGTCCCTGTCTCGTCATACCAGCATCCAAATGACACATTCCGCCGGTATGTACCTGAATTGCATGGATCTCTGCTTTTAACATTCTTTCAGCATCAACTGCGGAATCAATGTCAGCCTCCATCACACCAATCCTTATTTCATCTTTAATCCTCGATAAAGTGTTAATCAGTGTCGTAGTTTTACCTGCTCCAGGTGAAGACATAAGATTTAATAAAAAGGTTTTCTGCTCTTTCAGTTCCTGTCTTAATTTATTTGCCTCTAAATCATTGTCAGCATACACACTTTCTTTTATTGTAATGATCTTTAGCTGTTCCATAGCCTAGCCCCTTTCTATGCGATAAAAGGGTTATTGCAAACTATTCCTAGTTTTTTGCAACAACCCTTATATGTATTATTAACGATCCGCTGCAGCTGCCTCATATTCATGAGTGCCTTTATAGATTTCTTCTTTTAACGGATTGGTGTGATACTTCTTCATACGATAAATCTGATATACCAATACTGACACATTAATAAGTATAGACAGCACAGATACTGTTAACCATGCTGCTGGTTTATGAGATGCATCTACAGAGAATTTTGAATCACTTACAAAGGATGGCACACTCATCGTAAACATCATCCAAAATGCAAGGGTCTGCGCTCTGTGTTCCAGCCATGCACCTTTCTTCATAAAGAAATGTGCTATTGTACAGGATGCAAGAAGTGCTGCACCTGCATAGAAGGAATGATCGGATACACAGTTGTAAACATATGCAAAGTTCCAAATGTCATATGCTATGATCCAAGGCCAAATCATATCCGGCCACATCATATCGTTGCCACGCTTCTTACTTACATAGATACCCATCCAGCCAGTAATTGTTATGATGTTGATAAGTCCAGCAATACCATTTAAAAGATTCCAAGGTCCTGATACCATCATAACACCATCAACGATACCATTTGCTTTCATGCCAAATACCTGGAAATCACGAATTACTGCTTCAAGAATATTGAAAGCCAGGATGAATGGCGGGAACATGAGCCAATATTTATTGCGACATTTTGGGATAAAACGAATTGCCATAAATCCGAGGCAGCCTGCAAGCGCTGAATAAACTTTTACCCAATGGAACCATGTACCGGTACTGGAATCTGCTCCAGAAGTATTTGGCCACACAAAGATCGTTAATACTGCGGGTACAGCAATAAAAAGTACAAGTGATATCCATTTATTAAGTCTGGCAAGCTCATTTAATGCAATCAGTCCTAAAGTTACACCAATCCACATTAAAATTGTACCAACTGATAAGGTTTCAAATAAAAACATAATACCCTCCTCTTAGATTTTTGTTTTGTACACATAATTAAATTATACCAGTTATATACACATTGTCAACTTGTTAACAAACAAAATGTGTGTTATAATTAATCTGGTATCTGGATATACCAGATTAATTTGGAGGCTATGTATGAAATTTAATCAAATAGTATCCCCTTCCCTGAAGGAGCTGTTCATTCAGGAGATAGAAAACAGCATTCTTTCCGGTACATTAGAAATTGGTGAGCAACTTCCTTCTGAACGCGAGTTAGCGCAAAGCATGAAGGTTAGCCGTGCTGTGGTTAATGCCGGCATTAAAGAAATGGCATTGAAGGGCTTTTTAGAAATCAAGCCGCGCTCCGGCACCTATGTGGCAGATTATCGACGCAGTGGCACCATTGATACCTTACTCTCTATTATGAAGTATAATGGCGGACAATTAAAGAGGGATGATGTTCGTTCTATCCTTGAACTTAAAGTTGTTTTAGATACACTTGGTGCTGAATTATTCCTGGCAAGAAACAAGGAAAGTGATTTAAAAACACTTGAAACCCGGTTAATCAACTTAAGAGAGTCCTCTACAAAAGATCTTATTATAGATAATTATTTTGAGTTTTATCAGGAGCTTATGCTCCTATCAGGCAATACCCTATTACCATTAATATACTATTCTTTTCGCAAACCCGTCTTGAGCCTATTGGAGAGATATAGCAGAAAGTATGGCACCGAACATTTAGTACACACAGTAAGCCAGCTTTATTCTGCATTAGAAAGTCATGATTTAGACAATGCCAAGCGTTGTATCAAAGAAAGAATTGGCGAAGCGATTACAGGCTCTAAAGAAATTTATAACGAATAAAATCTGGTCATACCAGTTTATAAATTTTACCTGTTTTACATTCCTGACCCTGTTACAACATTGCATACTAGCAGTATTTAAGTAGTGCAATTCAAGCATAATTGTTAAATAAATGACAATCTATTAATAAAAGGAGGATATTTATGGTGAAAGAAAAAGTTCTGGATCTGGCTAATCATATTAGCCGAAAAAAGAGGGGTTCTAAAAATGAAATAAAAGCTACTGACCCTGAGTATCTCATATTAGAGCCGGTTGTTACTGATGCAATGGCTGATGTGGCGATACATATGGTGATCCGTAAGAAATATACTGCCGAGTCCCTTTCTCCATTATGTGGGATGACGGTGGAAGAGACCGCCCGGCAATTATATCAATTGGCGGAAGTAGGTGTCTGCTTTGTTAATCAGATTGATGGTGTTGATCATTTCTGGTACGATACCTGGGTACCGGGCATTATGGAAATGATGGCAGGTCACAAAGAAAACGTTGCAAAATATCCCCAAATAACGCAAGCGTTTGAAGCATATGGACGTGTTCGTGGTCCAATGAGTACTGGTAGTTTCCCTGTTGGTGTCGGACTTATGCGCGTTATTCCTATTGAAAGTGCAATTGATGGTAACTCTCGTCGTGCCAGCTATGAAGAAATATCAAAATACCTAAATGAAAATACTATTTTTACAGTATCAGATTGCTCCTGCCGAACTGTTCGTGAAGAGATGGGGGAGGGCTGCGGTCATCTAAAAGAAGATATGTGCATTCAGATGGGGCATGCTGCTGAATACTACATTCGAACCGGAAGAGGCAGACAGATAACCAGGGAAGAGGCCTTTGAAATAATAGATCGTGCTGAAGAAAATGGTCTGATGCATCAAATCCCTAACCTCGATGGCTCGGGACACACCCATGCTATCTGCAACTGTTGTGGTTGTTCCTGTCTCTCACTTCGTACTGCTGGTATGTTTTTCAATGGAGATATGGTTCGGTCCAATTATGTTGCAAAAGTTGACAAAAATAAATGTGTAGCCTGCGGTGAATGTGTGGAAAACTGTCCCGTAAATGCCCTTCAGCTCGGGCAGAAAGTATGCTCTAGCACTAAGATCATTGAGGATATTACGAAAACTGAAACTCCAAGAGATACCGAATGGGGTCCAAAGAATTGGAATGTAGATTACCGATACAATCGTAAGAATGTTGTTGAAACCGGCACCAGTCCCTGTAAAACAGAATGCCCAGCTCATATTGGTGTTCAGGGATATATTAAACTGGCTGCACAGGGACGCTATACAGAGGCCCTTGAACTTATTAAGAAAAACAATCCCTTTCCTGCAGTATGCGGTCGAATCTGCCCTCACAATTGCGAATCCGCCTGTACACGCGGTGAGCTTGATGAGCCAATTGCAATTGATGAAATCAAAAAGTTTATTGCACAGCAAGATCTCGATGCGGATAATCGATATGTACCAAAGAAACGACACGAATATGGTAAGAAGATAGCTGTAGTTGGTGCCGGTCCTTCCGGTCTATCCTGCGCTTATTACCTTGCACTTGATGGATATGAAGTAACCGTATTTGAAAAGCAAAACGTACTCGGCGGTATGTTAACAACCGGTATTCCTTCTTTCCGTTTAGAAAAGGATGTTATCCTTGCTGAGATTGACATTTTAAAAGAAATGGGTGTTACCTTTGTAACTGGAATTGAGATTGGCCGTGACAAATCTATAAAAGAATTAAGAAACGAAGGTTATGAAGCTTTTTATCTTGCCATTGGAGCGCAAGGAGGTCGTAAGCTAGGGGTAGAAGGAGAAGATGCTGCTGAGGTTATTTCCGGAATCTCTTTCTTACGTGATGTTAACACTGATACTGCAACACCTGTAAGTGGCAATGTTATTGTAATCGGAGGTGGCAATGTTGCCATTGATGTAGCTAGAACCGCATCCCGCCTTCCAGTTACATCCGTATCCTTATTCAGCCTTGAAGCCCGAAATGAAATGCCAGCTCTGCAGGAAGAAATTGATGAGGCTTTGCTTGAAGAGATCTCTATCAGCAACTCTTGGGGTCCTAAACGAATTATTGTTGAAAAGGGGAAAGTAACAGGAGTAGAATTTAAAAAGTGCATCTTAGTATTTGATGAAAACAAACGTTTTCATCCGGTTTTTGATGAGACAGAGGTAATCATTAAGCCTGCTGATTATGTACTTCTCTCCATTGGGCAAAGCATAGATGGCGGAAGTCTTTTACTAAATACCTTAGTGGAGCAAAATCCAAATGGAACCATTAAAGCAGATCCTGTTACCTTACAAACTTTAGAACCAGACGTTTTTGTTGGCGGCGATGCCTTTACTGGTCCAAAGTTTGCAATTCATGCAATTGCCGCTGGTAAAGAAGGTGCTATATCTATTCATAGATATGTTAACCGTGGTCAAAGCTTGACCATTGGCAGAGATCGCAAAGAATATTATTCTTTAGATAAAAAGAATGTATTATTGGACAGTTATGATGCTATGCCAAGACAAACAGCTAAACATGATCACAATTCTTCTAACAAGTCCTTCCGCGATCCTCGCCTAACCTTTACAAAGGAACAGGTACTTAAAGAGACAGAGCGCTGCTTAGGGTGCGGTGTCACAATCGTAGATGAATATTTATGTGTAGGCTGTGGACAGTGTACAACAAAGTGCAAGTTTGATGCCATAACTCTGGAACGCAGATATGATGGAGAAGGTGTTCGTCTTGAAGATATTAAGCCTATTGTAATTAAACATATCTTGAAGCGTAAGGTTAAAATAACCACCAAAAAAGTAAAAAAACTTTTTCAGATAAAATAACAATAGACAAAGAATAGAGGTGGAAGTCATGCACGAACTAGGCATTATGATACATATTGTAGAAAAAGTATCTGCACTAGCGGTAGAAAATAAACTTCAGGAAATACAATGCTTAGTTCTTCAGGTGGGCGAGCTTTCACCTGTTGTTCCACATTTTCTAGAAGCTTGCTATCCAGCTGCAGTTGACGGTACGATACTTGAGAAAACAGAATTAAAAATAGAAATATTAAAAGCAAGTGCATGTTGCCTGCAATGTAAT
>JASGEU010000024.1:0-13958 GCA_047606065.1 Mobilitalea sp. | reverse complement strand
TTGCATTTTCTGTGGTATGTGTGACAGAAGATGTCCTACCGGAGCAATTAAGGTTAAAAAAGCAGATGCTTCCTGGAGTATCGAGCGTTTCAAATGCATTCAGTGCAATTGCTGCGTTGAAGTATGCCCTAAGAAATGTCTCAACATGGAACATAATTACACCACTCCTTCACAGGAAAAGACAAGGGATGAGTTTATAAAATGCATGAATACCCAATCACCCAGCGAATCATAGAAATTGCCGAGGAATATGCAATTAAGAATGATGCTGCTGATGTAAAAGTAATAAATCTCGTTGTTGGAGATTATTCCGGATATGTAGCCAGTTCCATTGAGTTGTATTTTGAAATTATTGCAGAAGGAACCAGATGTCAGCATGCAAAACTACAGATGGAGCGAATTGCGCCAAGATTAAAATGCAATCAATGCGGTGAATTATTTATCCGTAAACCCTTTACCTTTGAATGTCCCATTTGCAAGGGAGAAGGTGGTCCAACTGAAATCGGGAAAGAGTTCTACATCAAGTCGATTGAAGTATAGCATAGGAGGTTTTCTATGTCAGAAAATAAAGAAATTGAAGTAATGCAATCTGTATACGATAAAAATGATGAGGTAGCTTCACAGATCAATGCCTCTTTGACCAACAGCGGAATTTACGCAATTAATGTCATGGGTGCACCTGGTGCAGGTAAAACGACATCATTAATTAATATTATCAAACGTTTGGATAAGGTAACTCCTTATGTTATCGAAGGAGATATCGAAGCAGACTTTGATACCAGGACCTTGCAGGCACTTGGTGTTAATGCAATTCAGATTAATACCGGTGGAGCTTGTCATCTTGACTCTCCATTAATCGGAAATGCAGTTGACGAATTAAAGCTTTCCAACGGAGTATTATTCATTGAGAACATCGGCAATCTTGTTTGCCCTGCTGAATTTATGATTGGAGAACATGCTAAAATGTTAATCTCCACCGTAACCGAGGGCAGCGATAAGCCTTATAAATATCCACTTGCATTTGAGAAAGCTGATATTATCATCTTAAACAAATGTGACCTATTACCTTATATTGATTTTGACGAAGACTTTTTTATGAAGGGTGTGAGAGCTCAAAACAAGACCGCTCCTGTCATTAAAGTATCCGGTAAAACAGGAGAAGGTTTTGAAGAAGTAGCAGCATGGATAATGGAAAGAGTAAGCTTGTAACAAAAAGAATAAAGGTATACGGTATCGTACAAGGGGTTGGTTTCCGACCCCTTGTTTATCGTGTCGCGAAAAAGTTTTCTGTATGCGGAACCGTACGTAATGTGGGCGGCTATGTTGAAATTATAGTTCAATCCAGTGACGCTGCAATTAAGGGCTTCCTTAATGAACTTCAGAACGGGGATAACGGTCAGGCACAGATTGTTAAGATAGAACAGGAAGAGTTAGAACAGGAAGAGTTAGAACAGGAAGAGTTAGAACAAGAAGAGATCGAACAAAAAGGAATAGAACAAAAAGGAATCGAACAAAAAGAAATAGAACAAAGAGATATAGAACAAGTAGTGATACAGAATCGTAATGTCATTTATAAGGATTTTGCTATACTTGAAAGCGGTAACAATGGTGATGCGTCCATTATACCACCGGATTTGCCGGTATGTGTACATTGCCAGAAGGAATTATTCGAAGAGACAGACAGACGTCATCGAAATCCCTTTATCAGCTGTATGTCCTGCGGACCACGATATACCATTATGGAAGAGTTGCCTTACGATAGAGACAATACGACTATGGCAGACTTTAAGATGTGCCCGGACTGTCAGAAAGAATATACGGATACGGAAGATAGACGACTTCATGCCCAGACCATATCCTGTTATGATTGCGGTCCATATCTGATGTTTCAGGAGAAGGCAGAGAAACAGAATGTGATTAACGAATTGGTTAATACAGAGGTTTTAGAGGATACAACTAATAAAATCATGGTATTAAGGGATAAAGCTACTTCAGAGAAGGCGCTGGAGAGAGCTGTATCTGTTATTAACAGCGGCGGGGTAGTTGCAGTAAAAGGGATTGGTGGTTATCATCTGGTATGTTCTCCTTTTCGAGAAAATACTGTTCAAAACTTAAGGAAATTAAAAGGCAGAGAAGAGAAGCCCTTTGCTGTAATGTTTCCTGATCTGGAACAGATTAAAACCTACTGTCAGGTTTCGAAAGAAGAGGAGGCATTATTAAAGACAAATGCCAGACCAATCGTATTGTTGTATCTGCATACCAATAACTTTGCTCCCTCCACGGTAAGGGGAAGTATGTATTGCGGGGCATTTTTACCGTATACACCTTTGCAGCAATTACTCTTGAGGGCTTGCGGACCACTTATCATGACCAGTGCAAATTACTCCTCTGAACCAATTATTCGAGAGGATGCCAAGATGTTGTCCATGAATTCAGAATATCTGGATGGAGTTCTATATAATACCAGACGGATTATACGTTCTGTGGATGACTCTGTCGCGAAGATAATTGATGGAAAACCACAGTTGATAAGGCGAAGCAGAGGATATGTGCCGTATCCGGTATTTATAGAACAGGATCGTAGTTTAGTTACAGAAATTTTTGCTGCTGGAGGAGATTTAAAGGCTACTTTCTGCCTCTATCATAATGGCAAAGCGGTTCTATCACAGTATTTTGGAGATTTAGAAGAAATCACAGTCCTGGAGGAATATAAGAATTCTCTGCAGGACTTATCCAGACTCTTAAAAGTAAAACCTGCTTTGGCAGTATGCGATTTGCATCCGAATTATTTCTCTACTGCTTACACAAAAACCTTGGGAATACCAGTTTTACAAGTACAGCACCACCATGCCCATGTTGCAAGTGTTATGGCAGAGCATGATTTAAAAGGAAAAGTGATTGGAGTATCTTTCGATGGTACCGGTTATGGAACAGACGGAAATGTCTGGGGCGGTGAATTCCTGGTATGTGAAGGTGCGGAATATGTAAGAGCTGGACAGCTGAAATACAGTCTAATGTTGGGCGGTGACGATTCCATGAAGGATGCCGGAAAAACAGCCGCCTGCTTCTTAATCGATGCAGGACTTGAAGAGTATGTACAGGATGAACGTAAACCGATTATCAAGGCAGCTCTTCAGCATAGAGTTAATACAGTTCAGTCCTCCAGTGCAGGCAGGCTCTTTGATGCGGTTGCATCAATTCTCGACATTGCGCATACCAATCGATACGAAGGAGAATGCGGAGCTTTATTAGAGCGAGAAGCGGTACTGGCAAAGAGAGAGGGTAAGAAACCCGCAAAGCTTTCCTTTGCAATTGAGAAAGAATATGAGATAATGAAGATAGATTCAAAACCCGTACTGGAGCTGCTTTGCAGGCTCAGGGAAAAAGAAGATAGAGGAGCACTTGCGCTGGGATTTCATTATGCTGTGGCAGATGCAATTCTTGAGGTGTGTCTGGAGCTTAAGGATAAGTATGAAACAAATTGTGTTGCCTTAAGTGGTGGTGTGTTCCAAAACACGGTATTATCAGAGCGAGTACTTGAGGTTCTGAGAAAGCAAGATTTTAAAGTATATGTTAATTTGGCAGTTCCTCCGAATGACGGCGGAATTAGCCTTGGACAAGCTTATATAGGTTTATATCAGAAAGGCTGATGAATTATGTGTGTTGCAGTACCAGGAAAAATCGTAGAAATAAATGGAGATATGGCAAAAGTTAATATTATGAATAATATTACTCAGGCGAATATAAAGCTTGTATCTGCTAAAGTAGGAGATTATGTACTTATTCATGCCGGTTGTGTTATGGAGGTTATGAAGAAAGATGCTGCCGAGGAGATACTTGAGATTTTTGCGGAGCTTGAGGAGGTTATGGCAGATGACACTAGAGCAAATTAAAGATGCACTTTTGCAGTATGAGGGACCACAGATAAAGATTATGGAGGTATGCGGTACTCATACCGGAAGTATTTTTAAAAGCGGCATCAGAAGTCTGTTATCCTCAAAGATTAAATTAATCTCTGGTCCGGGATGTCCTGTTTGTGTCACCTCCTCCGCCTATATTGATCGTTTGGTGGACTATGCATTGCAGGAGAACTGTTGTGTATTAACCTTCGGAGATATGATGAAGGTAAAGGGCAATAAGATGTCCTTAACCGAAGCTAAGGCAATCGGTGCCAAGGTTCGTATTCTATATTCTCCCCTTGCAGCACTTCAAATCGCAAAAGAGGAAGCAGCTACGCAATTTGTCTTTGCGGCTGTTGGCTTTGAAACCACAACACCCATCTATGCACTTATGCTGGAAGAGATGGTAAAAGACAATATTAAGAATTTAAAACTGATGACCTCAATTAAAGCAACCCTTCCGGCACTTGCCTATATCTGCGAGAATGAGAAGGAAATAGATGCCTTTATCTGTCCGGGTCATGTCAGTGTAATTACTGGCAGTGCAGCTTATGAGCCTTTAGCAGAGAAGTATCAAAAGCCTTTTATTATTGCTGGCTTTGAAGGAGAACATATCCTTGCTGCCATTTATGAGATAATACAGCAAGTTAAGAATAAGAAACCAAGTGTAAAAAACTTATATAAAAATGCTGTCTCAGAAGAAGGTAATCTCAAGGCATTGGCGATGGTTGATACCTATTTTGAAGAGACAGAGGATCACTGGAGAGGAATTGGAGTAATCGAAACCTCCGGTCTTCAAATCAGACAGGAATATAAGGAATATGATGCCGGAAGTACACTGGAGCATGTGGAGGAAAAGTTACCAAAAGGCTGTAAATGTACGGAGGTTATCCTTGGACGGATTAATCCGGTGGAGTGTCCGTTATTTAGCAAGGTATGTACACCTTTTAATGCCATTGGACCATGTATGGTATCCGTGGAAGGTGCATGCGGTATCTGGTATAAGAATTTAGCATAAGTGAAGGCAGTACAGGAGGTAGTTATGAAGATAGATATGTCCTATGGCAGTGGTGGTAAGCAGACGGGTAATTTAATAAATGAAGTTTTCTTAAAACATTTTGATAACGAGGTATTGAATAAGCTTGAAGATGCAGCTGTTCTTCAGGTAAATGGGAACATCGCCTACACGACGGATTCCTTTGTGGTGACACCGTTATTTTTCCCGGGCGGAGATATTGGAAAGCTTGCAGTATGTGGTACAGTAAATGATTTATCAATGATGGGAGCAACACCAAAATATCTGACTGCCGGTTTTATTATCGAAGAAGGAGCCGAGATTGAAACTTTAGAAGCAATTGCAAGTTCGATGGCGGCTGCTGCTAAAGAAGCAAATGTAAGAATAGTTGCAGGCGATACTAAAGTAATTGAAGGAAAAGGCGGAGTCTATATTAACACCTCCGGAATTGGTGAAATTTTGAAACCGGGAGTAAGCATTTCCAATTGTCAGTACGGGGATGTAATCCTGTTATCCGGATACTTAGGCGAGCATCATGCAGCTATTATGTCCAAACGAATGGGAATCGAGAATCAGATTGTAAGTGATTGTGCTCCTTTGAATGGAATTGTCAAAAGACTTCTTGAAGAAAATATCGATGTTCACTGTATGCGTGATGTTACCAGGGGTGGTCTTGGGACAGTATTAAGTGAAGTAGCATCGAATTCTAATTGTAAGGTTATAATTGAAGAGAAAGTTTTACCAGTCAGTACAGACGTAAGAGGCTTTTGTGATATCCTTGGACTTGATCCGCTCTATATGGCAAATGAAGGCAAGCTGATTGCTATACTGCCTCAGGAACAGGCAGAGAAAGCCTTAGAGATTATGAAAGCAGAGAAATATGGTCAAAATGCTGCTATTATTGGAACAATATCCGAGGGGGCAGGAGTAGTAATGACGACTGCCATTAAGGGAAGCAGAAAGATTGATGTATTGTATGGGGAAGGGCTCCCACGTATTTGCTAATATGGTTATAAAATAAGCTTCTAGGGGGACTGCATGGGTATAAAGTTTTTATTATTTGATACAGATGATACCTTATTGGATTTTCAAGCATGTGAAAAAGAGGCACTTCGATTGGTTTTTGAAAAATATGGGTATGAACTGAATGACGAAGTGAAACAACGCTATGAAAGAATTAATCACGGCTTATGGAAACAATATGAGCAAGGCTTAATGGACCGCCATACGGTTATCTATTCAAGATTTGGACTTTTGTTTCAGGAGCTGGGAATTAAGAATGATGGAATAGCCTTCGAGGATGATTATCAGGAACTATTAGGCATGCAGCATGTCTATGTTGAGGATGCGCTGGAGACAGTCATTGAACTTTCAAAAAACTTTGAGTTATATATCGTTACCAATGGTGTGACTGTAACCCAATACAGAAGGCTTAGAGAATCTAAAATCGAGCAATATGTAAAGAAAATATTTGTTTCTGAAGAAACCGGATATCAAAAGCCCATGAAGGAATATTTTGATTATTGTTTTGAAAGAATTGAGGCTTTTGATGTGGATAAGGCAATGATTATTGGAGATTCATTATCTTCCGATATGAAGGGCGGCAATAACGCAGGTCTGGCAACCTGCTGGTTTAACCCGAAAGGGTTTGAAAAACCAGAAGATATTAAAATAGATTTTGAAATTAAAAGTCTTAAAGAGCTGTATCAGATATTGGAACAATAGTTGAGTTACAGCCTAATGCTTGGAAATATACAAGGTGAAACGACAAGTTGTTTCATTTGTCATGAATATGAATAATGTGAGGACATGGAAATGGAATTTTTATTGTCAGGTTATGGAGAATATCCTTCACAAACACTTGCTCTCTATTCTTTTCAAAAAGGACAGGTAGATAGAAAATGGTTCTCCTCCATTGTAAATGCAAGCTTTGTTTGTGAATATGAAGGATATTTATTTACAATAACGGAAGAGAAGGATTATGCAGTAATTTACCTGATGCAAAGAGAGGACAATGGCTATGTACTTTTAGACCAAAAGAGAATTGACGGTGGATACCTGTGCCATATCACTTATTCGCCTTTGAATAAAGCTCTTTTTGGCACCTGTTATGAGACAGGAACTCTGTTCTCTGTTCAGGTCAAAGATAATTCCTTTGGGGAACTCCTATATCAAGAGGTTCAATCCTTGGGTAACACAGAGCAGCTTACGAGAGCCCACTGTGTCCTTTTAAACAAAGCGGAAACCCAGCTGGTTGTGGTAAATATTGCACTGGATCTGGTTTACTTTTATGAGATCAATGAGGGATATCTGACTCACAGGGACCAGATTGCTCTTCCTGAAGGAACCGGACCTAGACATGCAATCTATTCCGAGGATGAGCGTTTGCTCTATATCATTACGGAATATTCAAATGAGATATTCTTATATTCCAATGAGACGAAACAGCTGCTTCAAAGAATATCAACATTATCAATTAATTTCACTGGAAGCAGTACTTGTTCAACCCTATGCTTTTCTGGAGATCATAACTATCTATATGCGGCAAATCGCGGAGCAGATACCATTGCTTTATTTCAAGTGGAAATGGATGGAACCTTGACCTGGTTAAAGGAATTTTCCTGTGGCGGGAAACATCCAAGGCATATGACGATATCAAAGGATGCGAACTATCTTATGATTTGTAATCAGTTTTCAGGAAATCTTATGATTTACGAAATAGATCAGCAAAGTGGTGATCTAAAGGGAATAACTGCAACTCTTTATTTTAAAGAACCCTCTGGAATTTGTGAGGTTGGTTATTAGATAAGATTGTAAAGCTTACCATTTTTATAGAAGAAAGAGGATTGTTAATGCAAGAGAATCAAAATTATTATATGCCTGCTGAATGG
The DNA here is from genome assembly GCA_047606065.1 of Mobilitalea sp. Taxonomy (GTDB): domain Bacteria; phylum Bacillota; class Clostridia; order Lachnospirales; family Lachnospiraceae; genus Mobilitalea. The sequence continues at coordinate 6,153 of JASGEU010000024.1, read as the reverse complement.
GAGGCACATGAAAGAACATTAATTGAATGGCCGGTGAGCAAATCACTGGTTTGGCCGGAAAACTATAATGAGGTATGCAAAGGATATGCAGCAGTTGCAAATGCAATATCAGAATTTGAAAAGGTAACAATGATTGTGAATGAGGACTCCATAGAGGATGCGAAAGAACTATGTAACTCTTTGGTGGAACTTCTGACGATTCCTCATAGTGATGCCTGGTGCAGAGATAACGGCCCTACGTTTTTATGGAATAGTGAGAAAAGGTTATCCGCGGTTAACTGGAAATTCAACGCCTGGGGGGAAAGATTTAAGCCCTATGACCTGGATAATGAAGTGGCGCCTAAAGTGCTGGAATATCTGGGGGTACCTTATGTAAATGCCCCAATTGTACTGGAGGGTGGTTCTATTCATGTAGATGGTGAAGGAACCTTGCTTACTACAAAAGAGTGCCTTCTTAATATGAATCGAAATCCTCACTTAACACAGGAAGAGATTGAAAAAGAGGTAATGAGGCATATTAATGTTACTAAGACACTATGGTTAAATCATGGACTTGACGGAGATGAGACAGATGGACATGTAGACAATGTGGCTTGTTTTGCTAAACCAGGCGTGATTCTCATTCAGACCTGTAACGATCCAAGTGATCCAAATTATGAGATTTCACAGGAAAATTTAGAGATATTACGAAATGAAACGGATGCTAAAGGTAGAAAGTTACAAATCATTGAAATACCACAACCACCAATCAGATATTATAATGAAATTCGTTTGACCCTAAGTTATTTAAACTTTTACTTTGTAAATAATGGTATTATACTGCCGGTATTTGGTGGAGATGCCAGTGAAACGGATAAACAGGCAGAAGAAATATTAAAACAAGTGTTTCCAGAACGTAAAATTGTAACTGTTGATGGTATGGCACTGATAAAAGAAGGCGGTAATGTTCACTGCATTACCCAGCAGATGCCAGCGGGAATACGCTAGTAGGACAGGCAGGAGGAAACCAAGTGAGATTAGTTAAAGTTGCAGCAACACAGATGAGCTGCTCAAATCAGATAGATGAGAATATAAAGAAAGCAGAAGGTCTGGTAAGAAAGGCGGCTGCGCAGGGCGCACAAATTATCCTGATTCAGGAACTTTTTGAAACTCTGTATTTTTGCCAGAAGGAAAAGCCAGAATTTTATAATTACGCAACTGAAGTAGAGGGAAATAGAGCAATTGCACATTTTCAGAAGATTGCAAAAGAGCTGAAGGTCGTGCTTCCCATCAGTTTTTATGAAAAGAAAAATAATGCAAGATACAATGCTCTTGCTGTAATTGATGCAGATGGTGAGGTATTGGGAGTATATCGTAAGAGTCACATTCCTGACGGACCAGGTTATGAGGAAAAATACTATTTTAATCCGGGAGATACCGGCTTTAAGGTTTGGAAAACCAGATATGGAACAATCGGTGTTGGTATCTGCTGGGATCAATGGTATCCGGAAGCGGCAAGATGTATGGCGTTAATGGGTGCAGAGGTAATCTTTTATCCGACAGCCATTGGCTCAGAGCCGGAAAGTCCTGATGTTGACTCAAAAGATCATTGGCAGCGTTGTATGATTGGACATTCTGCATGTAATCTGGTTCCTGTGGTTGCTTCCAATCGTGTTGGAACAGAACACATCGAAGATTCAACGATTAAGTTCTATGGCTCTTCCTTTATTACAAATGCGACAGGAGAGAAGGTAGCAGAAGCAGATCGTTTTGAAGAAACCGTGCTTGTTGCTGAATTTGACCTGGATGCAATTGCGGAACAGCGAATTGAGTGGGGAATTTTTAGAGACCGCAGACCAGAGCTTTATAAAGCAATTTTAACCTATGATGGCGTAGTGAAGTAACAGAATACTGTATGTGAAAGCTATGAATTAATAATCAATTATATAACTAAGAAAAGCACCCCGAATGAACTGAACCTTTCAAGTAGACGGTAAAAAACAGATACTTTGAAGGGATTATAGTAATCCAGTGGTGCTTTTTGCTTATTCTGCATTTTATATAACCAGAGCTTGTTTAGCAAATTCTAAAGCCACAGCATCTCCTTCTTCTTTGACAGCAACATCTACGTCTACGACAGCAACACACAATGATCACTCCTTATTATTAGTTTGGATAATTGTGAAACAACATGGCTTATATAGAGTTCTGGAGTTTCTCAATTATCTATTATTATAATATGCCGAAGGTGGAACTGTGTGTCAAATAAGCTCGAAAAATGAAGGGTTTTGGAGGCTATTCTTTTGTAAGAGTTTGTTTCCTCTTTAGCAGGAGGGATACAATGATTCCAACTGAGGCTATAATTGCAGAAGCAAGGAACATATGGGTATAGCCTTGATTTAAGACCCTTTGAAAGGTCCTTTCAATATCCGAGGCCATGTTACCTAGTGCTGGTAATACATAGGGCTGAACATTTTCTGGTAGAATTATCTTTAAAATATCGGTCAATTGACTTACTATGGTCGTTACATCTGCGTTTTGTAAAGAGGCAAATAAACTCACACTGCTGTCAGAACTATTCGCACTCATAGCAGCCATCATATCTCCACCGCCAGCCTGCATAAAACCTGCTTGTAAGGTTTGCATTAGTTCCGCTTGAATGTTTTTACTGGCATCAACAATAAACCCTATCATAAAGCTTGGGGAAATTGTTACTCCGATAGAGCGTACTAAGGACATGGTAGCAAGAGCTGTAGCACCTTCTTCTTCCTTAACGGCACCAAGGATAAGGTAGTTCAGCGGAGGACCCATGGTAAAACCAACCCCGAAGCCCATGAAAGCAAGCCCAATTAAAACGGTAAGAAAGGTAAGTGTTTTAGCAGCAATTAATCCCAGGACCAGTGTACCGGCTGCGGTGCACGAAAAACCTATAATAAGTACAAGCTTTGCACCTTTTTTATCAAGAAGCTTACCGCTAAGGGGAGATGCAATACCGGAAAATACAGCAAGTAAGGTGACCAGATAACCGCCGGAACCACTTTTTAATTTCAACGTATTTTCAGCAAATTGAGGCATATACACCATACCCATCATACCAATTCCAATGATAAAAGCTATAAGGAAGATAGTAACAATCTCGCGATTTTTGAAATATTTAATGGATAAAACAGGATCTGCTGCTCTTTTCTCTGCCAGGATAAAGATAGGAATTAAGAGCAGGAACACAACAAGGAAGGGATATACCTTTAATTGCTGCAAGCTGCCAAGGATATGAAAGAAGTCCATATTTGTCAGGGCATACAATAAGCTGGCAATCATAGCCGCAAGCAGGAGAGCTCCTGCAATATCCAACCGATTCCTAATTGTGGTTTTTGATTCTTCCATCACGGTTGATAAGAATAATGTCACAATACAAATAGGTACATTAATAAAGAAGATAACACCCCAGTGTTCCAAGCCAGCTATATCAATTAATGTACTTCCGAGAGTTGGGCCTACAATGGTTGCCACACCATATACAGCACCAACAAGACCTAGTGCAGTACCTCTTTTTTCAGGAGGAAAGGATTGACCAATTACGGTAGTAGCGATTGGTAGAATACCACCTGCACCAATTGCCTGAATAACTCTGGCAATGAGAAAAAAAGTGAAATTTCCATAAAAATTACTAAACCCACAAAGAGCAGAGCCAATTCCAAAAATTACAATGCCGAAGATGTACATTTTCTTTCTGCCAATGGTATCGGATAATTTTGAGCTGATTGGCATTGAGACCGCGTAAACCAAAGTATAAATGGTAATCATCCAGGCTCCAGTTGCTTTTGACACAGAAAAACTGTTCTGAATTATCTCTCTGGCAGGAGAGACAATTCCATTATCGATGGCACCCATGAAAATTCCCAATAAAAATAGGATCAAAATTAATGTAGTATGCTTTTTTTGCTCCATAAGCCCTCTTTCTGAACAATGTTCATTTCATGTTAAAAAAATTGCTTTTTAATCTAAATTTGCTGGCTAATTACAAAAAATAACTTTTCAAAATCAATTCAAAGGTATCATATTCAAATTGCTTTATTTGAGCAATTAATATAAAATTCTGCACAATAAAACTTGCCAGTTCCCGGTCACCAATTTCTGGCTTTGAAATGCTGTGATTTTCTGCCTTGTGCTTTCTTATTGCTTCTTCCAGAATAGTTACAAACATGTCAACTACTTCCTGCTTTTGCTTATAATGTTCCTTGGTCATTCCCTTTTCAACACCATTGAGTTTTATCCAGGTATCCTTAAAAGTATCCAAAAAGGAGTCAAGAAGCTGATAGATTTTTCGGAATTTAACAAATAATTCGCAATCTTCTTGCTGCGCCTGATGAATTGCTGCGATAAACTCTAACCAATATCGGTACATTAGCTCGGACATTAAGCTATCCTTTGTTGGAAAATAATTATAAATAGTACCTACAGCAATTCCAGAGGCTTTGGCAACTTCACGCATATTTAATTTACTGTATCCTTTTGAAACAATAATCATTTTTGCTTTAACAACAATTGTTTCTTTTAAATCATCGTATATTTTTGGCATAAAATCTCCTTTAGTGAACTATGTTCATAATAACTCTTATGCTATTTTTTGGCAAGAAAATTCTATCAACAAAATTAGTGTAAATATTATGTTTTTAGAATCCATAGAGAAGAGCAGCAGACAAAAAAGACGAATACCCTTAGAATTAACAGATAACTCAAAATAATTAAATCTAATACAATTGATGCTCTTTAAATTTATAATTAGTCAACTGCTTTTCTTTTCGCTTGTTTATAGGGAAAAGTAAAGTTGTATAAAATAAATCAGTGCGTTCAATCAATTACTATGAAAATTTACTATATAAAAGAATGCATTATTATTATATAATCGACCTATAATAGTAATGATTACTATTATCTTAATGATATAAAAATAAATATAATATTTGTAATATTCATAAAAGAAATCAGATAGAATAAACAGCTTATGATAAAAGGTTAGGGTGGAATGTAGATTATTTCACAAAGTGAATCGTTTGCAGATAATTCGCTGTTGACCCATATGCCAGTAACTTAAGGTTGCTGACACCTAGAAAGGAAGGTTAAATATATGAAAGTAGTAGTAATAGGATGTACGCATGCAGGTACCAGTGCAGTAAAAACTATATTAAAAGAGAACCCAGATGCTAAGATCACCGTTTTTGAACGAAATGATAATATATCCTTTTTGTCCTGCGGTATTGCATTATATGTAGGGGGTGTTGTTAAGGATGCAGCGTCCTTATTTTATTCCAGTCCAGAGGAACTGGCAAAGCTTGGAGCTTCCATAAAAATCCGTCATAATGTAAAAAGGATTGATACAACAGGCAAGAAAGTGATTGCGGAAGACCTTGTAACTGGAAAGGAAATTGAGGAATCCTACGATAAATTGGTCAACACAACAGGTTCCTGGCCAATCATCCCTCCAATTCCGGGTATTGATAATAAGAATGTATTGCTATGTAAGAACTATGAGCAGGCGAAGGTGATTATTGAAAGTGCGTGTTCTGCGAAACGCATCGTAGTAGTAGGTGGTGGGTATATTGGTATTGAGCTTGTGGAAGCCTTTCATGAATCAGGTAAAGAGGTAACTCTAGTTGATGGATTAGATCGAATCCTTAACAAGTACCTTGATAAAGAGTTTACAGATGTTCTTGAACAGGACTTAAAAGATAGAGGAGTAACACTGGCACTCAATCAAGCGGTTCAGAGCTTTAAGGCAGACGATGACGGGAAGGTAAACAGTGTAGTAACTACCCTTGGAGAATACGAAGCAGATTTAGTTATCCTATGTGTTGGGTTTAGACCGAATAATGAACTGTTAAAGGGGAAGGTAGATATGCTGCCCAACGGTGCAATCATCGTGGATGAGTATATGAGAACCAGTGATAAGGATATCTATGCAGCCGGTGATAGTTGTGCCGTGCATTATAATCCGAATGATGGGCAGGCGTATATTCCTTTAGCTACCAATGCCGTTCGTATGGGTATGTTAATCGGTAAGAATATTAAGGAACCTACAGTGAAATACAGAGGAACACAGTCAACCTCGGGCTTACTTTTATTCGGCTATAATATCGGCTCAACTGGAGTTACGGATGGCAGTGCACCGGCTTT
>JASGEU010000023.1:0-54831 GCA_047606065.1 Mobilitalea sp. | reverse complement strand
TTCTATAATGAAACTTGAATTCCCTCTGGAATTCACAGACACTATTGAAGAGTTACTTAATTACAATCAATTGCAGGATATGCATCAATATGTGCAGCATGGCGGCACTTCAACTTTTGAACATTGCCTAATGGTCTCTTATTGCAGTTATCGTACAGCAAAGGTATTACCAGGTCATTTCGATTATAAAAGTCTAGTTCGTGGTGCGATGCTGCACGACTTCTATTTATATGACTGGCATGTTCCACATCATAGTCATAGATTACATGGCTTTTCTCATGCCAAGTGTGCACTGGATAACGCCAGTAAACTCCTTACCTTAAATAAGACAGAAGCTGATATTATTGAGCATCATATGTGGCCTTTAACACTTCGAAAATATCCTCGCAGCAAAGAGGCCTTCCTGGTATGCATGGTCGATAAATACTGTTCTTTAGCCGAGACCTTTCATTTAAAAAGATATAAAATAAAGTTAAAACATTTATATTATATCTGTGTTGAAAATAATAAACGCAAAAATATATCCTGTAAAGAACGATAGTTTATATTATGACTTATAATATAATTTAATCCCATATCGCCATAATATCAATATAGCTGCTGCATTTTTACTATAACTCAACTAAAAGGTTATCAGAAAAAGACTCATAAATAAGCTACAGTCATTAAACTTAGCCTATTTTCATGAGTCTTCTTTATGATAGCATAATTATAATTTTAACTTTATTGCACATATTCGTTATGTTTACCGCTTTTATAGATGCAGATTTTCCTCAAAGCCAAGCATGATATTCATATTCTGAATGGCTGCTCCCGAAGCTCCTTTACCAAGGTTATCGAGTCTTGTGAGAATAACTGCACTCTCCCTGGCTTCATTGCCAAATACAAATATCTCTGCACTATTTGTATCATTGCAGGCAGTAATATCAACTGCACCATCAAAAAGCATAGAGTCATCCGCAAAGGGCATAACCTTAACAAATCTCTCATTCTGATAATGTTCACTTAAACTTTCATGAAGATTTTTTGCAGTCAACTTCTTAGCAAGCAGCTTTGTATGAATTGAAGTCAAAACAGCAAGACCTTTATAATTATTTCCTAATATTGGTACAAACACAGGAGCTTCTTTTAATAAGGAGTGCTTTGTCATCTCCGGTAAGTGCTTATGGTTTAAACTCAAACCATAAGGTCTTGGAGCTTTGGTATAATCATTCTTTCCTTCCTCTGACTCATACTTCTCAATCAAAGGTTTTCCTCCACCGCTATAGCCGGTTAAGCTCTGACAGGTTATTGGATAATCGGGGGGCATTATCTTATTTGCAATGAGTGGATAAACTCCTAAGATAAAAGCAGTTGCATGACAGCCCGGGTTACTTACTCTCTTGCTTTCCTTCACTGCATCCCTATGCAACTTCGATAACTCCGGAAGTCCATAAGTCCAATCTGCAGAAGTTCTATATGCGGTACTTGCATCAATAATCCTCGTAGTGGGATTAGTTACAAGACTTACGGCTTCTTTGGCAGCCTCATCTGGCAGACATAAAAACACAAGATCTGCTCCATTCAAGCACTTTGCCCTTTCATTAGCATCTCTGCGTTTTTCATAATCTATGGTAATCATCTCAAGTTCTTCATATAGTGCCAATCTTTCATGAATTTTAAGTCCTGTCGTTCCGCTTAATCCGTCAACAAATATTTTTTTCATCCGCTCACCTCATTAAATTTATTTCTGAAGTTCCATATTAATGTTAATTAAGAATAGTAACTTAAAGAATTATTTTATGTATATTTATACATTTCATTATATTAATATACGTTCATGAATTGAGTTTGTCAACCTCTTTAGTAAGAATAAATGTGATGGTTATAATGTTCCTCGTGTAAATTCTATTTCAGCAGATATTAAAGAACGACTACCATATCTATGTATAAACCAATACAATTTATTCAAATTCACGGATGCGTTCAAGGAAATATATGAATGGTAATACATAGAAAGGGTGAATTTAAATTCACCCTTTCATTCATGACAAGTGAAACAATTTGTCGTTTCATCATGTTTAATCTATTCTTATTCTGTACTAATACATAGTCTTTTAATTAGAATCCACTTATAATGTCAGCATCCAATTCCTTAAGTAACTCATATGCTAACTTAACACTATTCTCATAATCAAAATAACTTGATATTCCATGATGTGTATGTGCGTATCTTACCGGTACTCCAATAACAATCGTTGGAATACCCGAATTCGAGATATGGATTGAGCCTCCATTTGTAGACCCCATAGATCGAACTGCTTCCTGTACCTGAACACCTTTTCTTTTTGCCAAATCTAAGGTAAAACGTTGATAACGAGGATTGGTTATCATTCTGGCATCAATGTGTCTTAGCATTGGTCCCTTCTTTAAAACAGTCTGCATTTCATAGGTACCAAGAAAGGTATCGTCCGCAGGGCAGCCTTCAAAGCATATTGCCAAATCCGGTTTAATCACTCTCGTTGTTACAATTGCACCTCTGGCACCTACTTCTTCTTGAGAAGCAAATCCAGATACAATGTCAACCTTAAGTTCTTCGCTGGCAAGAGCTCTAAGCGTACTAATCGCCCCTGCACAACCAAGGCGGTTATCAAATGCTTTTCCCATCATAATTCCCTGTTTATCATTATATTCAAAATCGGCACACGGAACTACAGGTTCCCCAATTCTTAACTTATAATCATTCACTGCTTCTTCAAACGAGCTTGCACCTATATCAACAAAGAAATGATTCATCTCTAAATTTGCCTTTTTGTCAGCTTCGCTCATATAATGAGGAGGTTTACTTCCGACAATTCCGCTAATATATTCACCGTCTGAATTTCTTACCCATACCTTATGTGCCGGAATATTATAAGGTACCCAACTGCCAATCGGTATAATTTGAAGGGTGCCATTTGACTTGATTGCCTGAATCATAAATCCTACTTCATCACTATGGGAATCAAGTTGAACAATGGGGCGATTTCCTGTATTACCATTTCGATAAACATACAAATTACGAAGACTGTCCTCTTTGATTGTTCCAAGGCCCTCTGAGTAATTGCGTATAATCTCCACAACCTCATCTTCAAAGCCAGAGACTCCTTTTGCCATGGAGAGTTCTTCTATCATTTTCAATTCCACTTCTTTATTTAATATAGACATAACAGCCTCCCTATAATGTATAAAACCATTTAATTTCTGAAAAGTAATTTACTGCACTCCATTTTATTAACATTAACACTCTTTACACTTATTCGCAGTTTAGATAAATAACGCATTTCCTTTTCTTATTCCTCGCTGGTCATTAATCCAAACACAATATTACTGCATCGTTCCAATTCGTCCACATGTGTGTATTCATTCACAGAATGCACCTTATTCATTCCACAGGACAAAACTATTCCAGTTACTGAATTCCTTAAGAAATTGTTGTTATCACTACCACCAAAGGTTTGAATCAGATTAACATTATATTCAAGCTCGCTACATACCTTCTCAAATCTTTGAATAACAGGATGTGAGGTTGGAACCTCATAAGCGATACATCCAAAGGAAGTGGTATAAGATAGAGCTGCACCGTACTTTTCTGCTGCTGCTTCAAACACCTTATTAATATTTTCTGCCTGCCTAAGTGCTTTCTCGTGGCTTAAGCTTCTTACTTCTCCTTGTACTGTGCAGAATTCCGGTACAATATTTCTACCTTTGCCTCCTTGTATGGTACCAACATTAACCGTCGTTTCTTCATCTATACGTCCTTGCTGCAGCTGTGCAATCGCCTCCGCTGCCACCTTAATGGCATGAATCCCCTCTTCAGGTGCAAATCCGGCGTGAGCAGCTTTCCCAGTGAGATCAGCAGTGAAGGCTACCAAGGTCGGTGCTTTAATTGCAGCAGTACCAACCGGTCCATCCAGATCCAGCACATAAGCTTCTTTTGCCTTAATTGCACTGAAGTCATATACCTCACTGCCTTTGATATAAACCTCTTCTGCAATGGTAAATAAAACTTCTATGCTTCTGTGTGCTAACCCTTGCTCCTTAATTGAGCGAATTGCTTCCAGAATGGATACTACTCCGGATAAATCATCCGCACCAAGCACTGTTGTTCCATCGCTGGTAATCGTCCCATCTTCTCTAACAATTGCTCTTTTATTAATTCCAGGTACAACAGTATCCATATGTGAGGAAAAAAGTAACGGATCACCCTTTACTTCTCCTTCTAAATAGCCATAGACATTGCCGCAATTTCCTTGATAAATTTCGCCTGATTGGTCCTCACTTACCTGAAATCCCAGATCTTCTAGTTTTTTCTTCAGCACATCCGCCATTTCTCTTTCCCCAAATGATACGGAATCAATCGCTACCAAATCGCAAAACTCTTTTACCAGCCTATCTTTATTTATCATAGCTCCTCCCTGTTTTCTGTTACTATTTCTATTATAAGCCTAGTTTCTTGATATTATCTTTAATCACCGCTACAGAAGCCTCAAGTTTCTTCTGCTCTTCTTCCTCTAAATGCAGCTCTACAACATCTACAACCCCATACCGATTAAGAATAGCCGGAACGCCTATAAACGCATCCGTAATACCATATTCACCCTCCAGTAAGGTTGAAACTGGTGCTGCTCTGTATTCATCTCGAAGCACTGCTCTGATAATTCCTGTTGCTATTGTAGCAATTCCGTATTGTGTATTTCCCTTTTTATTTAACACGTCAAATCCAGCTTTTCTGGTTTGATCTTCCAACTGTGCCAGGTCAATAGACGAATATTCTGGATTGTCCTTTATAATCTCACGCAGGTTTTTACCGCCTGCTCTTGCAATACTCCAAGGAACAAATAAAGAATCCCCATGTTCTCCAAGGGCAAGGGCTTCTACATTTCTTGGATCAATGCTTAAGGTCTGACCAATTAACTGCTTTAATCTTGAGGTTTCTATTGCAGTACCTGTTCCAATAATCTGATTCTTTGGAAGTCCAGATAATTGATATACCATATAGGAGATAATATCTACAGGATTGGTTACCACAACGAAAATCCCATCAAATCCGCTTGCCATAACCTGCGGAACAATGGAGCGAACAATACTTGCAGATTTATCCATCATCTGTATTCTATTTTGCTCCCCGCTATAAGGTGCAGAGGCAGTGAGAACCACAATATCGGCATCCTTGCAATCTGCGTAGGTTCCAGCTTCAACTTTAACGTTTCTGCCAAAATACTCTATACCATGTTTGATATCATTTGCCTCTCCAATTGCTTTTGTTTCATTCATATCGATTAAAACGATTTCTGCACATACTTCCTGGACCACCAAACTAAATGCGACTGTTGCACCTACTTGACCCGCACCAATAATTACAACTTTATCTCTACTAATTTCCATTTTCTACTTCCTTTCTAATACAGGCATCTTCCTCCTGCTCAATCTCATTAATCATTTTTATAAATATTTACAGATAGCAACAGCAAAGAATATCGATGTGAATTCTTTGCCGCCATTGTCAAGAATTATATTGTATTTGTATCTTCTGAATTATAAAACAATATTCCCAGAGTATTAGGACCACAATGACTGGAAACCACGCCACCCGCTCTGGTAATACAGATTTCTCTAAAATAGCTTAGTTCTTCCAAGCTTTCATATATTTCTTTCAATATTGCATCATCAATGCCAGAATGAGTGATAAATACTCTGGTCGGATCAGCTTTCAGCAATTGATCCTTTAAATCATTAAAATAGCTTCGTACCACTGCCTGCTGCTTGCCTCGATATTTTTTTGCAACTCCCATTTTACCTTGTTGTACACTAATCATAGGCTTTAACTTCAAAGCATTTCCTACTAATGCCGTTACAGAATTGCAACGTCCTCCCCTATGTAAATAGGTTAAGGTATCAATCACAAAAGATGCTCTGACTTCACTGCGCCTTGCCTCAAGCTCATAGACAATTTCTTCTACTGACATCCCTTTCAGCGCATATTCTGCTGCACGTAAAACCTGTAACCCTATGCCGGTGGATAAATTCTGTGAATTTATTACCCATATCTTATTATAGGATAATTCTTCCGCAACCATACGTACACTTTGACAAGTAACAGACATATCCTCTGAAATACCAAAAAAGATGATATCCTCCTGTGCTTTAACAAATGGCTGTAGAACTTCTATGAGATAACCCATGCTGGGAGCTGCTGTCTTGGGGGTAGCATTGTTTTTATCTGCCCACTCATAAATCTCATCCGGAGTAATCTCTATCCCATCCAGATAGCTTTTCATATCTAAAACAATATTAAGCGGAACAATCGTTATGTCGTACCTACGAATTAGTTCCTCTGATAAATCACAAGTACTATCTGCGATTATTCTAACTTTCGGCATTACATTTCCTCCTAATAATTAGTACAAAGTTCTATCCATATTTTACTCTTTCAATACAACTTTGTAAATATCATAAATTAAGGAGCTCATGGCAAGTGAGCTCCTTAATTATATGATCGAATGCGCTAACATTCGCTCTCCACTATAATAACTTACAATGCAAATTGCCTTTATTGTAATTATTCAGAGAAAAGTGCTGTGGACAGATAACGCTCACCTGTATCAGGAAGAATAACAACAATCTTCTTACCCTTATTTTCAGGACGTTTTGCAACTTCAGTTGCTGCCCATAAAGCCGCACCAGAGGAAATACCTACGAGTAAACCTTCTGCTTTTGATAATTCTCTTCCGGTTACAAATGCATCTTCATTTTTAACCTTTACAATTTCATCAAATACTGCTGTATTTAATACCTGTGGCACGAAACCAGCACCAATACCCTGAATCTTATGAGGGCCGGCTTTGCCTTCGGATAACACTGGAGAATCAAAAGGCTCTACTGCCACGATCTTAAGATTAGGATTTTGAGATTTAAGGAATTCTCCAGCACCAGTAATTGTTCCACCTGTACCAATACCTGCTACGAAGATATCAACCTCTCCGTCAGTATCTTCCCAAATCTCTGGGCCTGTGGTTGCTTTATGAACTGCTGGATTTGCAGGATTGTCAAACTGTCCAGGAATAAAGGAGTTAGGGATTTCTTCTGCAAGTTCATTTGCCCTTGCAATTGCACCCTTCATACCCTTTGCACCTTCGGTAAGAACAAGCTCTGCACCGTATGCTTTTAAAAGATTTCTTCTTTCAATACTCATTGTCTCTGGCATAGTAAGAATTAAACGATAACCTCTTGCTGCTGCAACGGAGGCTAAACCAATTCCTGTATTACCACTGGTTGGCTCAATAATAACGGTTTCTGCATTTAACTTACCTTTTGCTTCTGCATCATCTAACATCGCTTTTGCGATTCTGTCCTTTACACTGCCAGCTGGATTATAATATTCAAGCTTTGCAATTACAGCTGCCTCTAACTGATTCTTTTTCTCATAGTTTGATAATTCCAATAATGGGGTCTTACCCACGAGTTCTGTTAAACTTTTATAAATCTTTGCCATACGATATCCTCCATTTTATTTTTTATATGTCATATATGATTACTATGTTTAGTATTATCTTATTACAGTCATTGGTAAATGTCAATAACTTTTTGAACATTTTTTGCTAACCTATTAAAATAGTATGATTTAGCTGCATTCCTTGATAAATCTGGCATTTCGCTTTTCTCCTTCTTTGATAAGCTATTGACAATATCGTCCAAATCACTTATGATAAAATACATATTAATATAGTATGAAAAGATGGTTAGTGTGAGTAAAAATCCTTTCTCACATAATATGCCCAAAGTTGCACTTTTCATTAGAATGGAGGATTAATTTGAGAATTTCAGCAAAAAGCCGTTATGCACTCGCGGCAACCATCCACATGGCTGGGTCAGGCAATAAGAACGAATATATCACTCTGATTAGTATCTCTGAAAAGCTTGATATTTCTAAAATATATTTGGAACAGGTATTTTCTCTATTAAAGCGCGGAGGCATCGTTAACTCCATTAAAGGCTCGCAGGGAGGATATCAGTTAGCAAAGGATACTAAGAATATCACCGCCTATGATATCTTGTCTTCTGTGGAAACCTCCTTATTTGAACATACGGAAGAAACAATTAAAGAAAAGGCTCCTGAAATTGAAGCTGCTGTTCGGGAAGCTCTCTATGAGCCCCTTGACGGCGTTGTGAAAGCTATGTTACAAAAAGTTACCCTTTATGACTTGGTGTCTGAAACAGAGAAACATAAATCAGATCACAATTTAATGTTCTTTATTTAGACTGTACCAAACATTAATTTATTACTTGTTATATTTCTAATGGTGTAAGTTATTTCACAAGTAAGAATTTTAATTAATTTATCTTTACTAACTGGAAGAAAGAGTGTTGCCTATGTTTAATTTATGGTTAACACTCTTCCTTTTTTATAATATGCAGAATACATTTGTGGTATTCATTTTAGCTTTATTATGTGTATAGTTATTACAATTTAAATTTATTAAGGTTTATATAAAGTACTCTATATTCTCCATCGTAATACGTGTTGTAGTATTGTATAAAAGTACGCATTCACGCCCTTCTTTTTTGCCAAGTGCATAATGACCTGAACCTTCATCATTAAGTATATGATGCTTAACTTTACGATTCATTTTTGTTGGTTGATCTTTTACCATAATAATATCCTCATCCGTAAATGGTTTGATTCTATAGTAAGGATCAAACAAATATACATATTCTTTATCAATGCCAGTCAACAACACATAATGCCAACATCCCAGCATAACACGTGCAACTACCACGCCGCCCTGCCCCAGGCATACAGCAATCTTGCTATTTTGGCTGATTTGAATTTCTTCCCCTTGCAGAACCTCTGCTTCAATCGGCCACTTCTTTACCTTACCAAACTGATTAAGCCAATTGGAGAGAAACATCATAGCCATACCTGTAGTCCCACTTTTATAAGCTTCTCCCTTTTTATTATAACTGTCCAAGCTATAAAGCATTATGCTTTTGATAACATCTGGAGAAATATCTTTTCTATGAAATAAGTAATTGACTGCATTTAGCATCGAGGTTGGTCCGCAGTCATATTCCGTTGATTGATAGGCTAATGGATTCTTCATATAGCACCTCACTTGTCAATTTATCGCGCAATTACATACAATACATATCTGTTTAATATATTATGTTGATTTTCGTATTTTGTCAACTTGTATTCAACTGGTAACTATAAATACATGGGAATATGTTTTCGACAAAAACTAAGAAATACTACCTTTTAGATATTACAACAATTTTTGAGATTTTACCACAGAAAATATATAATAGATATGTAACTGTTCAGCGTGACCTGGTGAAGGGAAATCCAGCTTATATCAAAACTATTACCTGTACTTTTTGTATTTTTTACTGATGATGCTTGAAAATTAAAAACCGTTATATTATAATTCTATAAATTATACTTATACAGTATGAATAGTATTATTTTAGTTCCACCCTCAAACAAGTCTGATTACTCCACTCTCCTGCCTGGATTCAAGAAATTCCAGGTAATATTGTTGGTTTTGGTATTATGTATAAAGATTGTTTTGTAATCACTAGGAAAGAAGGTTAATTACATGAAATATCATTTTAACACAAAATGCATCCATGGTAACAATGAAACGAGAACTACCGATAATACCGGTGCAATCAGTTTTCCTATCTATCAAAGTGCGACCTTTGCCCATCCAGATGTAGGACAAAGTACAGGCTACGATTATTCCAGATCACAGAATCCAACCAGAGAACAACTTGAAAAAGTTGTTGCATCTTTAGAAGGAGGCGTGGAAGCAGTTGCGTTTTCTTCGGGCATGGCTGCAATGAATGCTCTCATGGAATTATTCCAACCCGGTGACCATATTATTGCTACCAACGACTTATACGGTGGTACTATTCGACTCTTTAATGCAATTAACTCAAAAAACGGAATCCAGGTTGACTATTTAGATACCAATGATGCTGGTCAAATTATATCTCATATTAATAGTAATACGAAAGCAATCTATGTAGAGACACCAACGAATCCTATGATGAATGTTACTGATTTGCATCAGGCAGCTAAAATCGCAAAGGAACATGGTTTACTCTTTATTGTTGACAACACCTTCCTGACTCCTTATTTTCAACATCCCATTTCAATCGGTGCTGATATCATAATGCACAGTGGTACCAAATATCTTGGTGGACATAATGATACTCTTGCTGGTTTTTTAGTCCTTGCAAATGCTGATTTAGCTGAAAAAATACGTTATATTAGCAAAACCACAGGTGCCGGACTTCCCGCTTTTGATAGCTGGCTCATCTTAAGAGGTATTAAGACCCTCGCAATACGAATGGAACAACAGCAAAAGAACGCCGTTATTATCGCTGACTGGCTTACAAAGCAGGACAAGGTGAAGACTGTCTACTATATCGGATTAACTTCCCATCCTGGCTATGAAATAAACAAGAAACAATCCTCCGGCTTTGGCAGTATGATTTCCTTCCATACGGATTGTGAAGCAACTGCCGTAAAACTGTTGCAAAAAGTACAGGTAATTCAGTATGCGGAAAGTCTTGGCGGAGTTGAAAGCCTAATGACGTATCCCATGTTACAGACACATGCCGATTTAAGCGAACAGGAAAGAGAAGAAAAGGGAATTAATAACAGATTACTTCGTCTGTCTGTAGGAATTGAGGATATTGAGGATTTATTACAGGATTTAGAACAAGCTTTTCAAGATTAAGTGCACTGGAATAAGCCATCTCATAATTGTAACATTATCTCACCTTACTTTAAGCATAAACATATCTAATAACAGATTGGAGTCATCTAATGGTATATGATTTTAATAATATAATAGATCGAAAGAATACAAATTCTATCAAATATGATTTTGCTGCAGAACGCGGTAAACCCTCTGATATCCTGCCTCTTTGGGTAGCAGATATGGATTTTCAAGCTCCAACAGAAGTTTTAAATGCTATCCAGAATGCCGTTACCCATGGGATTTTCGGCTACAGTGATGTAAAGAAAGATTATTTTGAAGTAGTACATGAATGGTTCTGCAAACACTTTAATTGGGATATTGAAGAGCAGTGGCTGGTAAAAACACCTGGCGTGGTATTTGCACTGACCTTGGCAATCCGTGCCTTCACCCAGGAAGGTGATGGTGTATTAATTCAACGTCCCGTTTACTACCCTTTTTCTGAATCCATATTAACAAATAATCGCCGTATTGTTGTAAATCCCCTTATTTATGAGGACGGGGCATATAAAATGGACTTTGAGGATTTTGAACAAAAGATTATTGAAGAAAAAATTAAACTCTTTATTCTGTGCAATCCGCAAAACCCGGTCGGCCGTGTATGGTCAAAGGATGAATTAATTCGTCTTGGAGAAATCTGTGTAAAACATAAGGTCCTTGTAGTCTCAGATGAAATTCACTGTGACTTTACTTATCCCGGTTATCAGCATTATATTTTCGCCAGTCTATCAGAGGCATTTGCAGATAACTCCATTGTATGCACCGCTCCAAGTAAAACATTTAATTTGGCTGGATTACAGGTTTCAAATATATTTATTAAGAATGATAATATTCGCAGCAAATACAGGAAGGAACTAAGATCCAGTGGTTACAGCCAGTGTAACACTCTTGGACTCGTAGCCAGCAAGGCAGCGTATGAATACGGAGAAACCTGGTTAAATGAGTTAAAGGAATATCTATATGAAAATCTAAATTTTATCAGAAACTTTATAAAAACTAATTTGCCAAAGGTTAAGTTAATTGAGCCCGAGGGAACGTATTTAGTCTGGCTGGACTTTAATGAATTAGGGTTAGATAGAAAACAGATGGAACAGCTGATTGTTCATTCTGCAAAACTGTGGCTCGATGCCGGACATATCTTTGGTCCAGAAGGAGAAGGTTTTGAACGAATTAATATCGCTTGCCCAAGAGAAATTATAAGACAAGCTTTAGAACAGTTGAAGACAGCGGTTGATGAACTGGAATAATACAATGCAAAACAACGTCGAATTCAGGCGTTGTTTTTTTATAGTTCATGACAAGTGAAACGACTTGTCGTTTCATCTTGTTTATTCGTTAAAGATTATGCTTGTAATTATTTCATAAAAATAAAATAGAACAAAATTGCTATAAGTATCTGCATGTACTGTCTAAAATTTATCTGATATTCTCTAGTTATGTTATATATTAGCGGAGTTATGACACAGATGCCGTTAATAAATAGTTATAACAAGCAAAAGGATGCTGAAAGAGAGGCACAAATGAATGACGTATTAAATTCTTTATTAAAGGAAGTGTTTCCAGAGACAAATTATGAGATAAAAGCCGATTTTCAAAAAGACGGATTAACCAATCAGAATTATAGAATAAATGTCGATCATAATGAATATATCGTCCGTTTGGCGCGAAAAAATTCCCATGAATTAGGGATAAACCGACGAGCAGAGTATGCTGCTATGAAAGCGGCGGCTGATATAGGAGTTGGAGCTGATATCGTCTATTTCTCAACAGAAACTGGTAATATGATTACCCGCTATATCAACGGTGCAAAGTGGGAGGATAAGGACACAACTCTTCCAAAGAACATAAAGCGAATCGCCGATGTTATGAAACGGATTCACAAGCTGCCAGCTATTTCTTTTTCTTTCTCCCCTTATAAAGACATTTACGACAGAATAGAATTTGCTCGCAGAAATAACCTTACATTGCCCTTAGACATAGATGATTTGGTATCCAGAGTGGAGACAATTCAAAAAGAGCGACAGAAAAAAGAAGCATCCTGCTTAGGTTTGTGTCATAATGACCCCTTTCCCAATAACTTTTTGGATACTGGTACCCTTAGGCTGATAGATTGGGAATATAGTGGTATGGGTGATATATTTTTTGATTTGGCAATTATCTGTATGCCTTATACCAAAGAGCAAAAGGAAGAATTCCTAATTTATTACTTTGGAGAATGTGATTTTGAAAAACTTACAGGTCTAAAGCAGATGTCATATGTAGTGACCTTATGGAATGCGCTGTGGGCAGTTCTGCAGAGGAAACTGTCTGACGGAGATGCTGATTATGAAGGAATAGCAGACTACCTTTTTTCGGCTGCAAGAAAAATGCCTTAACATGACCGGATAGTTTGGTCAGATAAACAGAGTGTTAATTCTGTGGGGTACTATCGAACATAATGTTCGCTTTTGTCGCAAGGAATTAACACTCTTATTTTAAACTACTTCTTAACTTAATTTTTTATATTGCTACTGCAACCTTCCATTTATCCTCTGAAATCATTTTGTATATAATTCTATTTCAAAGCCTTTCTTTGTAAATACCGGTATTACCTCAAGCGGTGCTGCAACTTTTATAGTCTGTCCGCCTTCTAATTCCTCTCCTGTACAGGCATTTACCCAGGTTACACCTGCCGGCAGATATACATTTCTTTCTCTAATCCCTTCTTCCATAACCGGTGCCACAAGTATTTCAGAACCAAACATATATTGATCGGTTTGCTGCCAGCACTCTTTATCCTCCGGGAATTCAAAGAACATTGTTCTCATAAGCGGATGACCTTTTACATGCGCTTCTTCCATGAGTCTTCTGGTATATGGGCGAAGACGTTCTCTCATAAACAAGTATTTGGACATTATCTCATAATTTTCTTCCCCATAGCTCCAAACCTCATTATCCTGACCGGAGGAAAATTGTCTCACATTGTTTCTAAATTCCTCTTTCAGTGGATGGAACGGAGGGCGTTCGCCGTGTAATCTTGTAACCGGACAGAAAACTGCCCATTCAAACCAGCGGATTAATAGTTCCTGGAACTTCTCATCCGTAATGTCACCGCCGATAAAACCTCCAATGTCAGTTGTCCACCAGGGGATACCTGCAAGACCAACATTTAAACCTGCCTGAAGCTGCTCTCTTAACGCACGGAACGAGGAATGGATGTCTCCTGACCATACCAGAGCTCCATAGCGTTGGCTGCCCGCCCAGGCACAACGAACCAGATTAACAATTTGCTCCATTCCTTCTTCCTTCATTCCGTCGTAATAAGCTTTGGAATAAAGAGCAGGGTAGATATTGCTGCAGGATAATGCTGGTCCCAGGTAATAGCGGTAAATATCAAAATCATATGGACCATATTCAGGTTCTGCCTCGTCAAGCCAGAAGATACGGATACCCTTATTAAAATAATTCTCTTTGCAACGTTCCCAGACATACTTTCTGGCTTCCGGGTGTGTCGCATCAAAGAAGGCGGTCTCTCCCATCCAGTTCATATTAATACCGAGACCCCGGTCAAACTTAACCAGCATTCCTTCGGCTGCCATCTTCTCACGATTTTCAGATGCTGTATCAATGGTTGGCCACACAGACACCATTAACTCAATTCCCAGACTCTTAAGTTCCGCCACCATTCCATCCGGGTCCGGCCAATCAATTGGGTCAAATTTAAAATCTCCCTGCTTTGTCCAGTGAAAGAAATCAATTACAATAACATCCATGGGCAGACCACGTCGCTTGTGTTCCCTGGCAACCGCAAGCAGCTCCTCCTGATTGCGATAACGAAGCTTGCACTGCCAAAAACCAAGTCCATATTCCGGCATCATCGGTACTTTACCAGTTACCTCTGCATACTGTGCCACAATCTCTGCCGGAGTCGATCCTGCGGTTACCCAGTAGTCCATCTTCTTGGTATTTTCAGCAATCCACTCTGTTTTATTTGTTCCAAAGCTTGCTGTTCCAATCGCAGGATTATTCCACAAATATCCATAACCACGACTGGATACCATAAAGGGTACACTTGCCTGTGAATTCCTCTGAGCAAGTTCAAGTACTGCACCTTTTTTATCAAGATTACCCTCCTGATATTGTCCCATTCCAAAAATCTTCTCACCCTCAAATGCCTCAAATCTCGCAGTCAGCCGATAATCCGAAGTACCTGTAATAGGCTTCAATTCTCTGGCGCTAACACCTATTGGTACCGCATATCGATCAATTCTTGCTCGATTGCGCCAATATTCCTGTGTAAGTATCTCCCCTTTCTCATTTTCAAAGGAAAGCCACCCTTCTATATTGAATCTAGCCGTAATCTTACCATTACGAATGCTCGCAATTGTTGCTTTTTGGACATGTCCCTCTGGAGCTGTCCGATACCAGGGCTCTAATACCTCAACTTCATCAATTGCGATCTCTGCATTACAAGGCATAACCTGCTCTGTTAATGCCCAATCCTTCTGATCCATGTACGCTTCTTTTGACATTCGAACTCGAAGAGAATTTTCACCCCAAGGTTCAATCCATAGAACTGCCTCTCCTTGATAACAAATAAGTCTATTTCCATTTATCTCGTATCTCATATATACCTCTTCCTTTCTTTCTATTAAACTGTAACTGCTCAGAACTAAGCAAGAGATTAATAAATTAGCCATGAAAGCTTGCTTTCTAAGGATAATTTATTGATATCCATGTTTGGCGAGAGCCAAGCAGTGAGGAAACCTCAGATTTTCGAGCTTGGTTCTGAATAATTACGTTAAACTTTATTATTTAAATCATCGTAAGCCTTACAAATTAATACTTTGTCAATTTGCACTCTCTGTCGGTTCGCCCCAAAGAACACCTCTGGATCCTGTGGCGAGATAAAAACGCCCAAAGCAGCGTGGGTCACCTGTGATACTTCTGATATCACCATACATCTGCTTACTTGTATTAATTCTCTGCCAGGTTTCGCCTTCATTTATAGACCTATAAAATCCGTATACATCATCAATTATCCCATTCACATAAAGTGTGTTGTATAAACTATCCGGTGCAGCTTTCCCCATACCCTGGCGGAAAATAACATCCTTTTCCTTGCTGATTCGAATAAATTCAGCGGTTCGTTTTCTCTTATCAAAGATAAGCTTCCATAATCCGCCTTCACCTAAAGAAATCCATGCCACTCCGGTCTTTCCGGCCTCCATTCGTATTTCAACAGACATCTTCCCGTCAATACCGGCTAATTCAAGCTTTGGGAAATTATCTGGTACCTTAACCTGATAAAAGGTTCTGGCATTGTCCGTACTGATATACACATAGGATTCTTCACCAAATCCATAGAATACCTCTGGATCAACACGATCAGAAAATACTTTAAGCGTTTGGTTTTCCCCCGTTAGCAACTTACCTTGAAGATCATAAATACGAGACTGCTGCCAGGTTTCACCCAAATCCTCTGTGAAAACCACTGCCTCCATTGGTAAGGAGAATCTTTCCCCCACGCACCAGACGAGTGTCCTGCCATCTGAAGAAATTGCGGTCCAGCCAGAATTGGTATTCGGCTTCCTGATTTCATCAATCAGCTTATCGATACGATTACTGATACCATATGGATCTGCAAGCCTTCGAAACGTCTTACATTGATCCTCGGACCAAATTAATCCTCCAGTTGTTTTACCTATCCAATTTCCTCTGGCACAAACTGCGACAAATCTTGGCTCCGCATCAGGGTAATCCGCACAAAGACAGGTGATATAACGGTGATGATTTTCGTCCGCAAAAGAATTTTCCGCAGGTTTGGTTAAATCGGTAAATGCAAATGCTCCCAAGTCTCCAATAATATCGATCAGTTTAACATCACCCTTCGGAGGGCTGTATACATTTAAATGTACGGTCTCCTCTAACCCTTTGCAGCACGGTGCCCAGTGAACAGGCCGATTGTTTTTACAATCTAATAAATCATTGGTTGTAAAAATTCCCGTGCCTGTATTAAAGAACACACGGTCAGAACAAAAAGGATCAATTTTAATATCTGACATCCAATGGATTAAACTATCGTTATTGTTATACTCCGGTTTCATGTAAGGCACTTGCCGGAAGTCAATTTCCCCTACACTTAAACGGTATAAAATTGGCCTCCAATGCAATCCGTAATCCTCTGAAAATAGAACCGCATCTCCTTTTTCACAGCACTGGGTGGAGCAAATCAAATGCCCGGAATGAACGGTATCTGCATCAATCCCTCCAAATCCTGCAAAGGTACATATCTCTCCCTCCATAGGTTGTATAAAGGATAAATCCGGTGTTACAAGTTCATATCCCAGTAACTCTCCTCGTTCCGTAAGTTCATACCGAATAATACACCCCTGTTCTCGTCCGCCAGAGTCACAGGCGTAGCTGCTCCAGCCATGTGCTTCTCTTTCTGTAGCTGCCATTGTAATAAAAACATAATCACCGGAGTGTGCGATCCTTTGCCCAACAAATCCCGGATAAGCGCCAAAATCGCCTGCACCGGGTTGTCCAGGCATAATTGTAAAAGTTTTTCCGGCATTTTTAGAAAGATAAAGGCTGGAACCTCTATCATTGTCTCCGGGTGAATTTTCTTTTCCTGAGGCTGCAACTATGATTGTCTGACACCGGTCCTCTTTAAATGATCTTGGGTCTACCCACACAAAAGCCAGGTTTTTCTCTGTATTACCTTCCTCGGTTTTTACCGAAAGAGTTTGAAAATGTTCTCCATAATCTTCGGATACTAAAAGCCCTTCACTCTGTGATCCAAAATAAAGAATACTTGAATTATATGGATCAACTTGAAGTCGTTCCCCAGTCCCTCGCCCAGGGGCATTTCCATGCACGGAAGCGGGCAATGGGAAATATTCAAAATGATTCCCGTAATCTTTTGATCTGCAAAGGTAGTTCTGTTTTAAATTCCCTGCTGCAACGTATAACCAGGAGGGATTAGAAGGGTCAAGGGCGATGGAAAGGGGATAGCTCTCCCATTTTTCCAGTGCAGTAACATGATCCATGAGTGAAATCCATTCCTGTTGTTTAAAATCATACCGATAAACACCACCGATATCTGTTCTTGCATATAAAATATCTGCTTGCTTTGGATGAAAACAAAATCCCGTTACAAATCCCCCTCCCGGAACAGAGGCGTGCCGGTATTGGTAGGGTATTCTATCTATTCTTTTATTATCTTGCATAATTACCATGCCTTTCTAATTACCTGTGACCTTATAATACAAGTGTAAGATTTTAAGAATCCTCCTTTTACTTACTTAATTCCTGCTTTTATTAAGCATATAAAACCTTACCTCCTTAGTATACAAAAAAGCACCATCACTTATAATGGGATAAATGATAATGCTTTTGTTGTATTCTATGATATTTAGTTCAAAATCACTTTTTTAAACTATTAATTACCTCTTCCTCCGTTACATTCTTAAGTGCAACGTTAGATACTCTGAAAGCAGTAATCATATCCATTTTATAGCTTGCTTTTTCAAAAGCCGCTGACTCAAAGGTAACATAGAGATAATCTCCATCAATTGCAATACCTTCGTTCATAGAAGGCATACTTACGATATTAATAGGCTCTCCCAAGGGTATCACTCCTTTGACAGTCTTACTATAAGCAGGCTTATATACATCTATTTGCCGCATATATCCACGAAGACCTTGATAAAGCTGACATGACCTTGAGACAAACATGGTCCCCTTTTGTGAGAAAGCAATTCCTTGCACTCTGGTAGGCATTACCATCGTGTTTACTCTTGTAAGAGTCGGCATAGTATCTTTATTTTGAATGGTATAACTGTATAGATTAGTTGATTTCAATTCATCATAGGTTCCTACCCATAATTTATCCTTGTAATAAGTTGCAAAGGATGCCGTTATACCTAAAGAAACTGTTGTTCTATAACTTACATAGGTATAAGCTGCTTTACTTGCAACTGCCGCAGCAATATCCGTATATGGAATTGCAGATAACTTGGAACCGTTCGTTAACCAAAGATTAACACCATCATAGGTAAGACCGCCTACATGAGGTTTAGAGGGTAGAACCAGCGTTGATAATAATGCTTTTGTATTCTTATCCATCACATAGATAACTGAATTCTCTACACCCGTTAAATCATATGCCGACATTAATACATAATTCTCTGCAAAGGTTAATCCTTGCGGGCACATGGTTGTACTGGAGAAACCACCAGCATTCGTGGTTATTAATCCAGGTATTGTATAGCTTTTTGAATAATTTATATATTTTTTAAAGAACGGAATTGTCTGATAAGCCACTGAATTCAGGAAATCCTTCTTTACCGGAAACAATTTACCGATTACGCTGGTTGGTTCCAGCACAGAGATTAGTGTTGTCTGAATATCATAGGTAACACTATTATAGGAAATACCATTGTAGTCACGTCTTGCAACTGCATAAAAAGAATAGGTATTACCTAATGTAAGTCCTTCCACAAGATAGGTATAGGAACTGCTGCCGCCTTTTTGGGTCGTAATCAGTGTATAACCCTTCACTGCATCCCCAAAATAGATATCATAAGCGGTTGCACCTGTCACACCTGTCCAGGTCAATCGAATCTTCTGTTCACCTGTCTTAAACTTTAAGGATACCTTTGCCGGATTGGTGCTGGTATCCACAATATTGGAATATCCACCAGTATAGCTTTCATTGATGGAATAAGCACGTACTTTGTAATTATAACTCTTACCTGAAGTCAACTTATCACTCACAAAGGTTGTGGTTGTTGATGTTCCAATTAAGGTATATTTATTTTCTGAAGCATTGCTGCGGTAAATCTGATATCCAGTTGCATTAGCAACCGTATTCCAGCTTAAGGAAATGGAGTTGGTAGATGTACCGGTTACAATAAGGCCAGTAACGGCATCGGGATTTGTCGCTGTTGTGTAGGTATCTGACATCGGGCCACGATATTCATATCCTCCTGACATTTCTACCACACATATTTGATATTTATGTACTGTTCCAGCCGAAGCATTTAAAGTAATACTATTTATATCACTTACAGATACCAGATTAAAAAAACCAGTCACCGCATCCTGTTCATATATTTCATATCGTAGTACTCCTGGAATAGCATCCCAGGACAGCGTCAGCGTTAATGTATCATGATAGGTCGTTGTAATATTTTTTACTGTGGCAGGTACTACCATAATCGGTGTCTGCAGTATTGCTATTTGGTTTTGATATGAAATAAATACAGTCTGCTGCCCAATCTGATCTGGATAATAGTTTTGTATACTATAATCTGTGATAACAGCACTGGTTCCATCTGTATAGTAACTTTCAACTATCATATCAGATAAATTTAAACTCTCACCTTTGGAGTAAACAATTTTCGAAGGCATTTTTGTAATTACTATCTGATATGAAAACTTTTCAACTACGGGTGGGGTTACGGTTGGCGTTGGTGTCACTGTCGGTGTCACTACGCTCGCTTCTGCTGTGCTTATGTATAAGCCAGAAAAGCATAGTAGAAACAGAGTTAATAGTACATATTTGGCAAATATTTTTTTCATCAGGTTATCCTCTCCATTTGCAATGTTGTCGTTTACGAGTATCCGTCAATAGTTCCATAACTTGACTCTATTATCAAATTGTTGGTAGAAACCCTTGTCACTGCATATGCTAAAGGAACTTTATGGCTTTTTTGTGGCTAAAATATGACTTTCTTAGATTTTTTCCTATTTCAATACAAATGGAAATAATACTAACTTTTTAACATGCATTCTCATCTAACAAAGCTAAGCTTTGTTGATACTTCACCTTCACGTGAATCAAAAAACTGTGCTTCAAATACCCAATGAGAGGAGTATTATCAGCACAGTTTACTTAATTTTTATAACTTTACAATTATCGTTATTTTACTTTCATGGTAAGGCTTTGTTTGGTAAACCAAATAATCAGCATAAAACAACTTCCCGCCATTAAGGCTGTAATATAATAATAATACACCAAATATGGTGAATTTGTACCCGCAATCTCAAACATTCCTTGTAAGAAGCTTCTCACCGTCAGCAATGCAACCATGGACGCATATAAGTTCTTAAATAATCGAAAACCAAAGCACAAGTGAGCTCTTTTTAGCAATAACACAAACAAAACAAAATATATTACCCCGCCCATCAGCGGATATAGAAACATTAAGGACATTGCTGCTGAATAAACTCCATGCCCAAAAATGGAATAGATACGATCTGCAGCAATCGAAAAAACTGCAGCTCCCAGGTAAGCTATCAAGGTCTTTTTATGCTCTCTAATATCCAATGTAAACAATATCACTTACCTCTCTTTCCTTCATGGTCCTGCCATCCGTAGGTACATTAACTATTTCTCCATTGAAATACATCGTTGAGGAGCCGCCGCCATCTAAATTGTAAGCTGTCACACAGCCTTGATCCAAAAATATTTGTGCCAGGTCAAGCAGGGATAATCCAGTACTTTCATCTGTTCTGCCATCCGAAACTATAATGATATAATGTAGAGGCGATATTTCACCGATTGCGGTTCTGGGATTACTGGACATGGATCTTGCAACTTCTGTATTGCTGTCTACTACTACCTCTCCCTCATTTATTAATGCTGGTCCAAAGGATAGTATCTGCCACAAGGAAGAGGTATCTACATTACTTAAGTTAAACTCTGCTTCTTCCTGTACGGTAAAATCTCCGTTCTTATCAATTAATAAAGCCTCTGCATCACCTGCTACATCACGGTATAGAACCCCATTACGGAGCACATAGCCATAATCACGAAATCCATAGAAGTCTCCGTTTATTGCAAATATCGCCTGATGATCTGCTGCAATTTCTGAAGTTGCATCCTTAATATTACGTCCAAAGACATCGTCTGCCAGTGCAGTTTTCAAATAGGAGACATCTGAAACCTCAATATCTGCTATGTAAACATTGGATTCATAGGCACGTATTGTACTAATATTAATTTTTATATTGTCATCCTCATAGGAATGGTCGGTAATCTCAGCATCTGTGTCTGTATCATTCTGCTGAGATAACTCATCCTTCTCACCCATTGTATTCTCATCGGCCAGCTCAACATCAATATCATAGGATCCAGAGCCTTCTTCCGTTTCCGTTTCATTTAAATCTGCATCCGCTTGACTTTGGTTCTCCGGAAGGATGGCTTGATAGGTTTTGGGTATAACAAAGGTATCCAATAATATAAGAACTACGGACAGTATTAACAGAGAACTAAAAACTATCGCATAGCGATATGGCTTTGTAATAAAATTTTTCATATGCACCAGTACTCCTGTCATTTTCATTCATAAGCATCTTTTACGCACCGTCCCTTTGCTTATGACCTTAGCTTATACGTAAATTGTGTTAATTGTATGTACATAATGTGTGCTTGAGTTGAAATATATCTTTTTAACGCTAACTTAATCCTATTAATCTATAAACACTGCATTGCGAGGTATTGTTCGAAATGCTTTTTTAAAGGCTCTGGAAAAGGTTGAGTAGTTCTTAAAACCGCTTTGAAAGCAGGCTTCTGTAATCGTACTTCCATTTTGGACCATATTCTTCGCCAGCAGCAGCCTCTTTTCTGTAATATAATTACCTATCGTATATCCTGTTTCTTCTTTAAAAAAATGCATTAAATAGTACCTGCTTAGGTAAAATTGATCTGCCAGAACATCAATGCTTAATTCTTCCGTCAGATGCTCATTAATATACTCAATAATTTTAATTAGCTTGCTGTTTGCATTGGCTGAATCCAGATAATTAATATGATTTGATATTGCCGTACGATTTAATTGTATTAGGAACTCCAAAAATAAGATTTTTTGATAAAGCTCTTTGGCATATGCCTGATCTTCAAAAGAATACTCTAATTCCTGACAAACCTGATAGAGTTTGCTTTTATCCATGGACGCGACCCGAAGTACATTGGAATCTTCCTTCTTAGCTCGTTCAAAGCAATATCCAAGATCATAGTCTGCCCCTTTGTATTTACTTATGAATTGGGTTGACACATATATTATGATTCTTTCATAAGCTGAATTATCAAGTATGGAGGGTCGGTGTATTTCACCTGCGTTGACGAGAACAATATCATAGGGCTTAAGCATATAATTTTTCCCCTCAATTGTATAATTGATATTACCGCTAAGCAGTATCATTATTTTATTAAAATCATGATAGTGAAAATTAAAGTCTTTCCGCTGTCTGTCATTGATATGAAATATTTTAAAATCGTCTTCCAGATAACCAAGTTTTTCAAAACCGTTCATTCACCAGCCTCCCTTCTTGAAACATTATATGATTATAGTGTAACAAACATTGTAAATACTTGGTATTCTTCAATTTGCACGATGAAAATCCAGCACTTATATGATATAAAATGAGATCTATATTTTGCAAATTGATGTATTATATTATAAATTTGATTTTACGCTCTAATCATTATATAGCATAATATGCAATATTGAAAGCATTATAATTCTATTTTTATTAAATAATGTCATGTAATATAGTATTAGAAGCAAACTGTATTTCAAATGTAATTTAAAAGGATAGTGTGAAGATTTTATATTCTTACACAGTGAATTTGTGCTTTTATCAAATTCCTAATCCTTTGTAAGAATGGAGGACCTAAATGAACCCAACCGGTGTCTGGCTACCAATTATTACGCCATTTAAAAATGATAAAATAGATTGTAAATCCTATAAGAACTTAATTGACCACTATATTAGCAAAGGTATTCATGGAATTATTCCCCTCGGAACCACAGGTGAAATTCCTGTCTTAAGTGATTTTGAATTTGAAGATATGATTGAAAAAACAATGGAATACGTGAATGGTCGCGTTCCAGTATATGTTGGTGTTGGTGGTAATTATACTGCAAGAGTAAATAAGAAAGTAGAAATAGCAGAGTATTATGATATTCAAGGGATTCTCTCTGTCTGTCCTTATTATAACCGCCCAAATCAGGAAGGGATTTACGCTCACTTCAAGAGCATTGCAGAGCAGACAAAGCTTAATATAGTATTATATAATATTCCTTATCGCACTGGTGTAAATATAGAAAATGAAACAGTACACAAGCTGGCAGAAATTGAAAATATTGTGGGAATAAAAGATGCTAGCGGTAATTTCACTCAAACACAGTCCCTGCTCATGAGTCCTCCAAAAGACTTTAGCATACTAACCGGAGAAGATAACTTATTTTACTCAACCCTAGCCTTAGGCGGTCAGGGAGGAATCCTAGCCTCTGCTCATCTAAAAACCGAACTCTTTTTAGATATTTATAAGAATATTAAAGAAAATGATATGAATGCAGCTTTCTCTATATGGAAAGAACTTGCCGCCTTCATACCCCTCTTATTTAAAGAGCCAAACCCCTGTCCTATTAAGTATTGCTTAAAAGAACTCGGCTTAATCGAAAGCCCCGAAGTAAGACTCCCACTTGTGGAAATATCAGACGAATTAAAAGTAAAATTAAATCGTGCTGTGTTAGATAGACAATTAATATATAATTAAATCCTACTATACGCTATAAAGTAAGAAAGACCGAATATTAGCTTCCAGAAATGCACTGATCGGCAGACAAAATTATCAAAAGGTTTGTCAGTCTATAAGTGAAGAAGCTGTTATTCGGTCTTTCGTATTGATTCTACATCTTATTTCTTACTTTTGTTCGTCACTATGACAGGCAGCAGAGGACGAACAACCATCACATCCGCAACCACAGGCACTCTTGCCTGCTTTCTTTCTTCTTACATAGTACACTGCAATACAGGCAAGGATTACAACGACAATCCCTACTACGATAAAATCTGTCATGAAATCATCTCCTTTAGATGAAAAAACCTAGAAAATCAAGTTACCAACAACATTAATTAAAAGCGCAACGATGTATGCTGTTACCATCTGGAAACCAACTGCTCTTAAGGTCCATTTCCAGGAACCCATTTCTGTTCTGATAGCACCAACTGCTGCAAAACAAGGCATACAAAGTAAGTTAAATGCCATATATGACCATGCGGAAACGTTATTAAATACAGCGCTCAAATGTGGCAATGCCTGTTCACCTGCACTATAAGCCTCAATGCTCGCTTCATCTGTTACACCAGCAAAGAGCTGGCCAAAGGTTGCTACGATATTTTCTTTTGCGATCCAACCAGTTACAACCGCTACGGATGCTCTCCAATCAGCAAAACCAAGTGGAGCGAAGATAAACTTAATTGCATTACCGATAGAAGCTAAGAAACTGTCTTCCATATCACACATACCGCTGAAATTAAAGCTGGATAACAGCCAAATAAGAATAGTGGAAGCAAAGATTACTGTTCCTGCTTTAATTGCAAAACCTCTAACTTTATCCCAGGAATGGATTAATACGCTTCTAAGGGTTGGAATACGATACTGTGGTAATTCCATAATAAAGTTGGACGCAGTACCTTTAAAGAAGAACTTATTTAATATAAATGCACTAAGCACTGCAATTAAAATACCCATCATATAAACCGTAAATAATACCATTGTCTTGTTGCTGTCTGCAAAAATAGTTGCTGCAAACATTAAGTAAATAGGAAGTTTCGCACCACAGGACATGAAAGGTGTAATCATCATGGTAATTCTACGATCTTTTTCACTTTCCAGTGTACGGGAAGCCATTAAAGCTGGTACGGAACAACCAAAGCCCATTAACATCGGAATGAAAGAACGGCCGGATAAACCAAAACGTCTGAAAATACGGTCCATTACGAAGGCTACACGTGCCATATAACCACTATCCTCTAAGAAGGAAAGTAATAAGAATAATACAA
The DNA here is from genome assembly GCA_047606065.1 of Mobilitalea sp. GTDB lineage: Bacteria > Bacillota > Clostridia > Lachnospirales > Lachnospiraceae > Mobilitalea. Next base: position 29,203 of record JASGEU010000023.1, on the reverse strand, counting down.
GTACCAGTGGCAAGAAACCTGCAACTGCGCCAATACCTGCCATAATACCATCAATCACAAGACTGAATACCCAATCAGAAGCTCCGCCACTTTCAAGTACACTCTCAATAAGACCGGTCAAAGCGCCCCATCCTGTTTCAACTAAACCTGCCAACCAAATACCAGGGCTTTGAAATCCAGGAATTAAGAATAAATTCTCACTGAAGGTAAAGGCGAATAATATGTACATAATTACAGCAAAAATAGGAAGTGCAAGAAAGCGGTTGGTAAGTATCTTATCCAATTTATCAGAATTGGTTTCAATGTGACCTGCTTTCGCCTTCTTTACTGTATTTTTAACAATTTTTGAAATAAATTGATATCTTAAATCTGCAATTTTAGCTTCCGTATCACCGTCAGCGTTCTCTTCTGCTTTCTTAACCAGAGCATCAATCTTTGGTTTATCTGCATCAGAAAGTGCTGCTGTTAAAATCTCATCACCTTCCACAAGTTTAAGTGCTTTCCACTCTCTTATTTCTGGTAACTCATCCGCTAAGACCGCAGCAACTTCTTCTATAGCAGCTTTAATATTTTGGTCAAATACATCCAAAGCATTAACCGATTTCTTTTCTTTAACAACTGTTACTGCAACCTCCATCAGTTCCTTCAAGCCTTTACCGCTGCGGGCTACAATCGGAACCACCGGAACACCTAAGGTTTTTGATAATTTATCAATATCAATCTTATCTCCTCTGGATTCCACCTCATCCATCATATTAAGAGCAACTATGGTAGGAATTTTGGTTTCAAGAATCTGCAGAGTCAAATAAAAATTACGCTCAATACTTGTAGCATCAACAATATTAATTACTGCATCTGGTTTATCTTTTACTATGTAGTCCCTGGCAATAATCTCTTCTGCAGAATATGGTGATAGAGAATAGGTACCAGGTAAATCTAAAATAACAATATCTTTATTCTTCTTATAGATTCCTTCTTTTTTATCAACCGTAACTCCAGGCCAGTTACCAACATGTTGTTTAGATCCGGTTAATTCATTAAATAGTGTAGTTTTTCCACAGTTCGGATTGCCCGCAAGTGCAATTGTATATGACATATGTTCCTCCTTATTGGTCAACGCTATTATGACCCTGCTATTAAAATTCCGTTACATGATTCGGATTTATATTTTCCGAAGATCCATAGGTGTTTGCCGTTATATGTCGAGTATAATCTGCTCAGCTTCACTTTTTCTTAAACTAAGTTCGTAACCTCTAACATTTACCTCAATTGGATCACCTAATGGTGCAACTTTAATAACCTTCACTCTAGCACCGGGAGTAACACCCATATCCATAATTCTTCTTCTTGTAACTCCTTTTTCACCGATAGAAATTACAGTACCTTCCTGACCGGGTTTCAAATCCTTTAAAGTCATTCCTCTTTCCCTCCTGGTAGTTTTTACTCTACAATAATTAAAGATGCCAATCCTCGATTAATGGCTACCTTCACACCTTTTACAAGCAGAATCATACCACTAGGATTATCTCCAACAACTTTAACATTTTCACCCTTTACAAATCCCATGTCTTGCAGATGACGTTTCATATCATCTTTTCCCCTGAAGTCTTTTACAACCTTTGTTTCTCCTAAATCCACCATTGCTAATGACATATCGTTCCCTTCTTTCTACACTAGACAACTCATCTTGATATGTATAATTGATAATGAATATCATTATTTTCAAGTTTACTATATACCCCCTAGATAAAAATGTCAATACACTAGATGATAATAATTATCAATTTTAATTATTTTTTTAACGAACATATATAAATTGTACTTATAAAAAAGGCTTATCTAAGTAAGTATCAAATTCTCTCCCTTAGATAAGCCTAAAAATCAATATTCTTTTATTCTAAATCTTCAAAATCAAAGGCAGCTGCCTTAGTATAATTGGTCACTTTCGCTTCAAAGAAATCAGTCTTGGTTTGATTGATGTTAGAAAAGCCATCAATCCATGCCATGGGATTTTCTGTGATTTCAGGATAAAGCTCCTCAATCCCAATTGCCTTAAGTCTTTGGTTCGAAAGATATTTAATATATCTCTCAATTAACACATCATTGATGCCTAAGATTTCATTATTCGTTACATATTGGCCCCAGCTGATTTCATGTTCGACACCAACTCTCATCATATCTCTGATTTCATCTACTACCTTTGAAGAAAAAAGATCTGGATTTTCACTTCTTAGTTCCTTAATAATATTTTGGAACAATACCAAATGAGTAACTTCATCTCGGTTGATGTATTTAAAGATTGTGCTGGTAGCGGTCATCTTCCCCTGTCTTGCCAAGGTGTAAAAGAAACTAAAGCCGGAATAGAAGTAAATACCTTCCAATATATAATTAGCAATAACTACTCTGATAAAGTTGTCCAGTGTGGGTTCTTCATTAAAGGTTTGATATATATTTGCTATATATTGATTACGCTTTAATAATTTCTTATCTTCTCGCCACTCATCATAGATTTTATCTCTGGTCACTGGATTAGTTACGGTATCAAGAATATAGGAGTAGCTTTGTGCATGTATCTCCTCCTGAAATGCTTGAATGTTAAGTAAAGAAGATATCTCTGCAGAAGTGATATACCTGGATAAATTCGGTAGGTTTTCTGTTTGAACAGAGTCAAGAAAGTTCAAAAAAGAAATAATCTTATCAAAGGCATTTCTTTCCCCATCCGTTAAAAGCGGAAATTGCTTAATATCTTCATTGAGCGAAATTTCTTCCGGAATCCAGAAATTATTAAGCATTGTACGGTAAAAGGTGTTTGCCCAAGTATACTTGATACGATTCCATTCTCTAAGATTGGTGGTGTTCCCATTAATCATAGACTCGGTTCCACGAATTCCCTGCTCATTAAATATCTTCTTTTTGGTCATCATACTATAATTCTCCTTACTTCCTTGGTATTAATTATTCTTGAGACCATTCCCGTTAATGGAATGGTCTATTTAGTGATTAACATGTTCTTTCCTTTTAATTTTAGCTGGAACAGCTTGTACACTCATCCATTTCAAGGGATTGATTTCTTACATAATAAATGGTCTTCAATCCATTCTTCCATGCTGACAGATATAAGTCAAGTATTTCTTTCGCTTTAACCTCCGGGGTGATATATAAGTTAAAGGATTGAGCCTGATCTATATGTCGTTGGCGGATTCCACATGCCTTGATGCTATATTGCTGATTAATATGGTGCGCTTCTTTATATAGCCAGAAATTCTCATCATTCAGATCAGGTGCTGCCTTCGGTGTAAAGCTTCCCTTCTTCTCTTCAATGAAAAATTTCTTAAAGATTGGATCGATACCCGCTGTAGTTCCTGCAATATTGGAGGTACTTCCTGTAGGTGCAACTGCTGTGATGTATCCGTTTCGCAATCCATACTTCTTTACATCTTCCTTTAACTTCAGCCATCTCTCGGATTCATATCCTCTGCGTTCAAAGTATTGTCCGGTCTGCCACTCAGACCCCTCAAAAGCTGGATAGGAACCTTTTTCCTTTGCTAATTCCATGGAAGACTTGATTGCCTGATACGCTATTTCCTCAAACAAACGATCTGCTTCAGTAAAATGTGCCTCGCTCTCCCAGGCAATCCGCTGGTTTACAAGATAGTGATGGTATCCGCTGGTACCTAAACCTATCGCACGGTATTTATCACCTGTTATTCTTGCTTCAGAAACAGGAAATTGATTTAAGGTAATTACGTTATCTAGCATTCTTATCTGTAAGGGTACAGTCTCTTTTAATTCTTCGTAGCTTACTCGTCCCAAATTAATAGAGTTCAGATTACAGGTTACCATATCACCTGATTGCAGACGCTTCACTACTTCCACATGGTCTCCTGCAGGTACAATCTCTTCCTCTAATAAAATTGATTCGCTTACATTTTGTGCGATCTCATGACATAGATTGGAGGCATATATCATTCCGGCATGTTTATTGGGATTTGCCCTGTTTACCGTGTCTCGAAAGAAAACAAATGGTGTTCCTGTCTCAGCAGCACTCTTCATTATTTTTTTCATCACATCAAGCGCAGTAACTGTAACTCTGTCTAAGGCTTCACAAGCCTCACAGGACAAATAACGTTTCGTGAACTCGCCTGATTTTTCTTCATCATACGAATCCTCAAGATGGAATCCCATAACCTTATGTACTTGATATGGATCAAACAAAGACCACTCTCCACGTGTTTCCAATCGTTCCATAAACAAATCCGGAATACTTACGGACGGGAAGATATCATGTGCTTTTCTCCTGTCATCTCCATTGTTTGTCCTTAAATCAAGGAATTCGTAGATATCCTTATGCCAGATATCAAGTGTGATTGCTGCTCCACCTTTTCTTCTTCCAAGCTGATCTACCGCAACTGCCGTATCATTGTAAAGCCGAATCCAAGGGATAACTCCACCGGAGGCATTTTTATGACCACGAATTTCACTGTTTAATGCTCTGATCTTTCCAGTATAAATTCCCAATGCACCACCATGCTTTGATACGCTGGAGAATTTCTGATTAACATCATAGATAGACCAGAGATTGTCTCCCACCACAGAGATAAAGCAACTGCTTAACTGATGAAAAGGTGTCCCAGCCCCTGCAAGTGTTGGTGTTGCTGTTGTCATCTTGAGCCCGCTTAAGATATCATAGAATTTCTTTGCATATTCTACCTTATGTTCTCCTTCCGGAATAGCAAGATGCATTGCTATCACTAGAAAACGCTCCTGTGGTAATTCAAAAACTTCTCCCTCATAACTTCTAACCAAATAGCGATCTGCCAACAGCTTAAGTCCTTCATAGTTAAACAAGAGATCTCTCTCTGCCTTTATACAATTACCTAACTCTTTGATCTCTTCCTGAGTATACTCCGTTAAGAGGTATTCCCCATAATGCTTCTGCTCTACCAAATGTTCAACAAGTGACAGGAAATCACCATATCCAAAATGACGATATTTTCGATTAATTGCTGCTTCCTTATATAAATCAGAAATTAATAGTCTTGCTGCAACATACTGCCAATTAATATTCGTCTTTTTAATTGTATTACCGTTACTATCTTTTGCTGACTGAATTACTTTTTCAATTGCTGTCTGTATTAATATTTTCTGAATTTCTTTTGTGCTCATGCCATCCCGGAACTGGATATTGGAATCCATCTCAAGTTCCATTGGACTGCAGCCCGCCAATCCGTTACAGGCATATGCCACCATTTTCTTTGTTTTATCTACACTTAAAGCTTCATATGTACCATTTCGTTTTTTTATTTGAATATTCATGGAAGTTCTCCTTCGTTAAATAAAATATAGTAATGATTATTGTTATTATATTCTACTCTAACTTCCAAAAGAATTCCATAGTAAATTTATAAATATTTTGTAACAGTTTAGCCTCGCAAATTTTTATTCTATTTATTTTTCTTGCAGATATACAATGGTTCCCACTAAAAATAATACTAATCCAAGCATTTTACGTACGTTTATTGCATGATTTAGTATTAAAGCATCAATTAAGAGCCCGCATAACAACTCGCCTGTTAACAATAAGATTAAAGTATTTGAAATGCCCAGGGAGGGAATCGCCTTTGAAGACAAATATATGATAAAGGCTCCAAAAACACCTCCAATCAGCCAAATTGGACTAACTTGAGTAATTTTTTGATACTTTGCAATATTGCCATTTACGATATTAATAATTAAGAATACTGTTGTGCCAGTGATTAAGCTATGTAGGGTTGCAACAGCCGGGGTAATATATTTCCCCAACTGCGAATTAATACTTGCTTCAATCGTTGTAAAAATTCCAGCTAAAATCGCCATTAACATTGGGAATATACTCATACTTGTCATCATCTCCAATCATCTCATTCATACATATGATTCAAGACGCAATTATATACAAGCAACTGATATGGACTATTACTTTCGCAGAAGGATAACAAAGAGCCTGCCATGGATGTAAATTCCTATGAAACAAGATAAAACAATAAATCGTTTCACTTATCATAAACAAGATGAAGCGATAAGTCGTTTCATCTTGTCATGAATAAAAAAGGCTGAAAGTAATAAAATTACTCTCAGCCTATATCACTTATATATAATTGATTTGGAATATTAATTAAATCTTATATTTACTTAAGTCTTCCTGGAAATTCTTAATCATTAAATCAAAAATTCCAATCTGATTTGTCAATTCATTAATTTGATCCATGTAAATTGCTACATTGGAGCTTGCTTCTTCTGTAGCTGCTGAATTCTCTTCTGCAATTGCAGCAAGACTGTGCATGTTATCAAAGATAGAGGTAATGTTATCTGCCTCAACCTTTAACTCCTGCGATGTTTGAATCATAAGGTCTGATACTGATTTAAGATTCTTATTTGCCTTATTCGAAGTATTAACGGCATCGGTAAGCTTAAGACTTTCCTTTTCAAGTACACCGTATTGCGTGTCGATATCACTTACTACACCACCGATACTTTCAACAAATTCGGTTAAGCTTCTATTAATTTCATCTACTGCCTTATTGGTCTCAACAGATAGTCTACGTACCTCTTCAGCAACAACTGCAAAGCCTTTACCTGCATCCCCTGCTCTTGCTGCCTCGATGGAAGCATTCAACGCTAACAAATTAATCTGCTTAGCAATGGAAGATACAATCAATACAATCTGAGTAATTCCTGCTGCGTTCTTACGAAGTTGATCACTGTTTGTACGGATAAGATTGAACTTGTCCAATACATTATTAATTTCCATTGTGGTTTCATGAACATTGTGGAAACTGGTTTCCAGTCTGCTCATAGCCTTTTCAATCTTGCTCTTATTGGTCTGACTTTCATCTGAAATTCTGGTAACACTTAGGATGCTGTCATTTAATATTGTAACGGAATGTTCCGTATCCTCTGCCTGTGTTGTTGCTGCAACTGCTACTTCATCAAGAACACTTGTTATATCATCGGAAGTCTCCTGCATGGTTTTTGCTATATCCGTAACCGAATGGTTAAAAGTATACATCTCATCTACTATGGCATTGAACCCAATGAAATCCTTTTGTACACTTCTCTTGATTTCATTGACATTTTCCATGATTGCTTCGTATTCATCGCCGGATTTCACAACAAGGTATTCTACAAAATCACTGCCTGCCAACTTTTCAAGTTCTTTTTTAAGTAATTTCTGTGGTCGATGCAAAACATAAGCGGATAAAGCAGATGCTAAACAAGTAATTACACCGATTGGTATCGCTGTTAATTTATCAGGAACCAAAATAAGAGCTCCTATTGTTACAAGGATTGTATTCAATATTGCAGCTTTAAGTGCAGTATTTTTTATAACCCCAAATGAGAGCACTTTATTAATAAAATACTTCTTTGTATATTGGATTTCATTCTCAAAGGTCAGTTTCATCTGAAACTCAGTAGGATTATTGTCCAATACCTCAATATTAATATTCTCTTTAAAATACTGTGATACACCGCTAATTAATCCTAAGAGATAGTAATTCATACCTCTTTTTGAGCGATATATGAATTTAATTTCATGTGATGATAGCGGCACTACATCAAGGATAGGAGGAACTGCTCCTCGAAAACGCTTCATTACAATTATATGAACATCATTCATAGATTTTAAAAATTGATACGCTGATTCATGGCGGAAGAAACCGGGATAATTCTTGCTAAACGTTATAACATTCTGTTCTCCCATTATTTTCCATATTTCTTCGTGGCTTTTTCCCACTGCCTTACCAATGTAATCCACGATCCCAAGTGCAACACGATCCTCAACATCCTCCAGTGGAGAAAAAACAACATCCGTATGCAATTTATATTCTTTTAATGCTTCATCTACAACACTTTTCCCAAATAACGCCCTACAAGAATCAACCCATGTTGAAACTACAGTTCCCTTCATTTCAAAACCTCCTTGGTATCGTTTTAAAATCTAATTCAATTTTATACCATCAATTTTAAATATTCAAGCGATACTTTAATAATGATAATTATTATTAATTTTGTAATTTATTTCCAAATAATTCACGTAAGTTTATTCTGATTTATAACTTAAAACCATCTTGCTTCGTACTATCTTTAGTCTTATAATATCTTAGAGAATATTCCGGATTATTAACTGGAAAAAACACACTGCACGAGTATCTCGCGACTGTTTACAGCCATTGGTATCACGGGGTGCGTTCATGTAAATATTAATTAGGAGTGATGATAATGGATAAAGTTATAATTGTAGGGATTGGTGGTTTCCTTGGAGCAGCCTCCAGGTACCTTGTATCTCAATACTGTACAAAATGGTTTGGTAATCAGTTTCCATATGGGACTCTGACTGTAAATGTCGTAGGTGCACTTCTTATCGGTATCATTCTTGAAATTTTCACTACGACCACCTTAATCTCAGAAAATATGAAGCTATTCCTTACAACAGGAATCCTTGGAGGGCTGACTACCTTTTCAACCTTTAGTTACGAAACCATCAGCCTGTTCTATGCTTCCCGATATACCTTGGCAATTTTAAACACCGCCCTTAACTTATTTCTAAGCTTAGGCGGTGTCATAGCAGGAAAATTTATTGGTTCCAAGTGTTTTTAATTAATTGGAGGAGTCTTCTGAAGTATTGTCTGTAGTCTCTTCCGAGGTGCTTGTTTCCTTGGTTGTATCTTTGTTGCCTTTATCTTTATCCTTATCTTTATCAACGTCATAATTTTCAGTTCCGGGCAGTTCATACACAACGACTGCCACTCCACGTTGAATTTCAGCAAACATTGTTTTTGCTGCTGCAGGCGGCATATTGATACAACCATGGGAGCCTTTGGTTAAGTAAATATCCTCACCAAATTTATTTCTCCAGTTGGCATCATGAAATCCTATATTTCGATTAAAAGGCATCCAGTATTTTACCGGAGTTTGGTAATCCTCACCTACTAATACTGCATCATTTTCCTTATACTGTACGGGATAGGTGCCTACCGGTGTAGAATAATTCTTGGATACATTGCCGGATACGAAATCTGACTCAATCACAAGTTCTCCATCCTTGTAAAAGTAAAGATGCTGTGCAGTTAAATTAACCTCCACATAGGTATTACCAATGTCATCCTTGCCATATTGCTGTGCTGTCTGGAAATAAACCGGCTTCTTAGTCACAGTTTCACCGTCTTTGACCATCTTCGTTAATTCTATTACTTCCTCTGGTCGATTCAGCCACCAGCCATAGTCTCCGCCTTTAACCTCAATGGTGTCACCATAGGAGGTTTTAAAGGTTCTTACTCTGCCAAAGGAATTGTAGGTCTTACCAATATAATCTACATATTCCTTTATGCCTTCTTCATTGAAGTCCACTTTATAATTATCATCAATCGTAATCCATTTACTGATGGTTTTACCATCTAAAACCTCGATGTCATCTCCAAATTCATAGGTAATAACTGCACTGGTCAAATGTTTCATTTCATTAAAGGCATTGGCTAAGTCCGGATATTCAGAGGTTTTTTCCGGTTTTGCATAGGTACCAGTATCCTCAATCACTAAGGTCGGAGCCAGTGTAAGAATTGCCTCCTGTAATTGTGGATATAGCTCTTCTTTATTAATTTTAGCACCTGGATCTTCCGGAACGATTTCATAGCCATTCTCTCCATACTCTGAAATTGTGGCATTGGTGGGCTCTATTATATTCGCTTCATCAAATAAAGTCAGTTTGTCATATTTTTTCTCTAATAGACCTTCATCATATTCCAGCATTGTATTAATCTTTAAGTCATGTGGCTTCCTTATATTGAGCGGCCATTTTGCAACATCCTGCTGCTGCAATAATTCTAGAATACTTCCTTCATAAACCATATGTAAATTAATTTCACCGCCACGTATGGTATCACTAATACCATTTCTACCCACCAAAGTAATCTTATAATCTCTTACTTCTTCGGTTATTAATGCCTCAGCTTCCTCCACAGTCATATTGGAAGTATCTATGCCATTAATACTGGTATTTTTATAAAAATGGTCCTTATAATATTGAAGCGGATATAAATATAATATCACCAGTGGCAGTATAATTCCTACACTAGCAAATGCGATTAAAAAGTTCCTAATTTTACTAGCTGTATTTTTTTTATTCTTTTTTCTACTCATTTTACACCTACATTCTACTTAAAAAAGCACAGTTTTCAATTCATGCCACTATTATAAAACAAAAAGATGTCGAATTATAGTCAAATTCATTAAGTTTTAGTTAAATAAGTGTTACTATTTAAATAAGAGACCAACATCTCCTTCACATTTTTACAACCTATGAAGGAGAATATTTAAAAGCCTCCATCCAGCAAACTCGGATGGAGGCTATATATTTATAACCTTTTTTAATTGAACCCTACTAATTTTTGTAATATTCTATACACTAACAAGGAGATTTTACGTCCAATTCTTCCCGGGAGATTAACAGTAATTCCCATGACTCTATATCTTAACCTATAATACAGATGTACATTATTATTTTTAATATACGCCCATAGCTCGCTTTTCTTAATAAGATGCTCTTCTGTCCCTGATTTCAGTAATAAAATGCTTGAGACCATTGTTATAATTTCAAAATATTTCGTTAAATATTTGCGCTGCCTCTTATTAGTAACCTGATCAAGGTTAACCATGTCGAGCATCAACTTATTCACTTTTATTTGTTGGTCTATTCTCCTTATCATTACTTTTTCATTCACTGATTGGTCATCACGGCCAATAAAATAACGATAAAAATCAACATTTAAATAATATAGATGCTCCACTAAGGGCAGCGGGACATATACAAACAGATTATCCACATAAAAGGTATGTTTCGGCAATACCAATCCACAGTCTATAAGCAGTTTTGTTCTATAGATTACGGAATGCATCAGAATATATTGCCCCTTTCTAAAATTTCCAACCTCGTTCCAGGTTATAATCTTATTGGTTGGAAGGGCATTCACATATCTAATAACCTTTTTATGAACCGCTCCTGCTTTTTCATAAACATAATTACTAATTAGCATATCAACTGTCTCATTTTTCTCCGTTAATAGCTCGAGCGTACTAAGTATGACTTGATAAGAGCTTTCTTCTACCCAATCATCACTATCAACTACTTTAAAATACAGACCGGATGCCTCACGCAGACCAGCATTGATTGCTTCTCCATGCCCTCCATTTTCTTGATGAATTGCTTTTATAATTGCAGGATATTTCGCTTCATATTCATCTGCAATTGCTGCTGTCCCATCAACAGAGCCATCATTTACAATTAGTATTTCAACAAGTTCTCCACCTGGAAGTAACGACTCAATGCAATTTTTCATATATTCTTGTGAATTATAACTAGGAACAACGATTGATAATAATTTCATATTTTCACTTCCATGTATGATTTCTTATGCTTCATCATATGTTCCAGCCTTAAACTGTACGACACATTCTTCCTGTAATTCCCCTTTTAAATATAAATTTAAACCAGAAAAGAACATCTATAGGCAATTTTATTTTCGTTTCTGTCGAAATAAAAGATCTTCTGTCAGCAAGGATCACTATCAGAAGATCTTTTATTTATATTATATACCTGGGGAAACGATTATGGTCTTTGCATACCACCTTTATTACCTCTCATTCCACCTCCACCGAAGCCTCCGGATTGTTCTCCGCTTGAAGTTGCAACTGAACTAAGTGTGACCTCAGCAGTTTGATCTCCGCTGGTTAGTGTATATGTTTTACCATTTGTCAAATCAGGTGAACTTACTACAACTGAATTAAACTCTTTTTCTGCTACATAGGAGATAATTTCTTTTCCTGCATCATCAGTCACTACAATTTCAGTACCAGCTGCTATTGTTGAAGAAAAATTATGAAGGAAGGAATACTGTGTTGACGTATCTGAAAATCCTTGTGCCATTCCTGAACTACCGGCAATAACTACCGTTCCGCCTGTAATGTTTGCTGTTCCGTTGTAATCAAATCCTGCATTTCCATCATTGGTTGGTCCGCTTACGGTAATGGTGCCGCCGCTGATGTAAATGGATCCATTGGAGTCAATGCCATCGCCTGCTGCATTCACATTAATGGTACCTCCACTGATCATGATGTAGCAATTAGCGTTGTTTTCAAATTCTCCACCACCCATACCACCTTGCATCCCATTACCTCCAAAGCCATTTCCACGGTTTCCTGGGGTGTTGCCATCTGTGGTAGTATCATCAGTACCGTTGTTAGGAAAGTTCGGGAAAGAACCATCGCTTGGTGCTTCGGGAAATGTCCCATCACCAGAAATTTCTGGAAGTGTTCCATCCTCTGGGAATGTCGGCGCAGTACCGTCGGTTTGTGGCATTGCAGGCTGCTCATTTTCAGTCGTTGAAAGTAAAACGGCCGAGTTCTGGTCTGCATCAGTTGATACAGAATCTGTGGAGGTAGAAGTTGTTGTCTCTGTTATTCCACTAGAAGAGTTAAGACCATCATCAGAAGCAGTAATATCGATATTTCCACCTTCTATTACAATTGCTGTCCCTTCAATTCCCTCTACAGAACTGGCAACTTTAATGGTACCGCCTGAAATATAGACATAGCCTTTTGTTACATCTTCATCATGCTTAGATTGAATACCATTTCCTGTCTCTGCATTAAGAGTAAACGTTCCGTCTTTAATCTTTACACTATCCTTACCGTTAAGCGCATCTTTAACAGCTTGAATATCATAGGTACCGCCTGTGAAAACCAAGTCGTCCTTTGATACAATACCATGTTTATAACTTCCTGTTACTTTGAGCGTACCTTCACCATTAAAGGTCAGATCAGCTGTACTAAAAATTACACCATCCACTGTATTTTCATCGGACTGAACATAATTGGCTGTATCCGAAAGAATATTTGTTGTATCCTTATCAAGAGTAATAAATACTTTATCAGCATTTTTAATATAGATAGCACTGCTGTCAGAAGAATGAATATCCACACCCTTTAACACAAGTCTGACCTTCTCTGTGTCGGCTGTATCAACAATAATTTGCCCATCAGTCAGAGTTCCTGATAAAATGTAGGTCCCCTCTTTTTGAATTGTAAGTGTTGACTGTTCTGCAACAGCTCCTGTACCAGTAACTTCAATTGCATTATCCTTTAGGGTTATATTTGTCGCAACACTTTCATCATACCCAATTTCCAGGTCCTTTGCTGAGAACTCTGTATCAACTACCACTTCCGAAGATGTCTGTGTCGCAATAATTGATGAGCCTTCACTTTGAGTTGTTTGCTCTTCCTCTGTTGTTATATTTGTATCCGTCTTATTACCAGCTGAACTACACCCAGTTAATATTAGTGAGGTTATCACAATAATAATCATTATATATCTTATTTTTTTCCACATATTTTATTACTCCTTTCATATTTCTGCCTAATAGGGTTAGAGGGTCAAAAGCATCTCAAGTACTTTAATTCGTCAACTTGCAGAAGTTTTAAAGCTCGTACACTTCGTTGGAAATTTTACCGCAGCTAATCTCAAGATTACCATTTCTGCATCGAAGTTCATCTAAGAATTCTTTTTCTTTCATTGGATCCTTCATAGTCACCTGGTAAATTAATTTATATAAACTTCCCATATTGGAAGTCTTTGCTCTAATTAATTCTGCCTTAAGGGTATATTCCTTAAAAATATCATTGAATATTTCCATGTAATTCATTCCTTCCGGAATTGTAATTCTAAGTTCCTTCTCCTTCTGCTTCTTTTCACCGAAGCTGGTAAGATTATAAAGCAGGTATGCTCCACCAACGATTACAGTAAATAATAATGCTGCCACAATGTATCCCGTACCTGTTGCTAAACCAATCGCCATCGCCATAAAAATACTGCTGATTTCCTTTGCACTACCCGGTATGGAACGAAAACGAACAAGACTGAAGGCACCCATTACCGCGATACCCGTACCCAGGTTGCCATTAACCAATAAAATTACCATTTGTACAATTGCCGGTAAAATTGCAATTGTCATAATGAAGCCCTTGCTGCTATTATTAAAACGGTAATGTACAAATGCTAATAATCCTCCAAGTATAAGAGATGCGGCGATACAAATTAAAAAGCTATCTATGGAAAAAGTAGTTGTAATAATTGAATTAAGCATATTTTTTCTCTCCTTTAAATTGTCTTAATTTTTTCTCTCCGTGTGGCTGTTCTATTGATTTAAGAAAAGCTTTGCCGTATTTGGAAAAGGATGATGGATATATGTTTAGCTCATCCAAAATATGTGCTAACCAAATTGGCATTGTTCCAGGAATTTTAATCTCCATTAACTGCTGCCCCGGCTGTAATATGGCATTTCCATAAGGACCACTACCCAGCCACAAATCCTCTTCTCTCCAAAGTATATTGCTGTCAAAGGTCACCCGAAGATTGGAGTCCTCCATCCCATACATGGCTATACGGTCATAGGAGATATACATCGAAGGTTCCAGATTAGGATAGTTCTTAATAAACCAATCTATTTCCTTGGTAATCTGTGTTTCTTTCAGTAAAGGCTGCCCGTCATAGAGATAATTCTGTGCCTTTAAAAGCTCCATTCGTTCTCTTCTTTTATAAACAATCCCTTTATATTTTTTCTTAAGTTCAACAAAGACTGTTGCTTCTAATCCTGGTGTACCATAGCTTCGCAGTCTAAGTTTTTCCTTATAAATTGGTTTTTCTAACGAGGTTTTTATTAACCGTTTCTCCGGTGTATCAAAATAAATATTACAAATTGTTGTTACCCCATACTGATCAATTTTAAGTTTATCTGACAGCCTCTCATGCAAGAGCTGGTACTGATTATCTGACAGTAAATATTTCAATTCATAGCGTTTAAATGTTTCCTGATAATTGCCCATCCTTCCTGACCTCTTTTCTTTGATTCTTGAAAGACAGCTGCTTTCGTTTACAACAACTTTCAATTTCTAAGTTCATTATATAGGACCAACTTAAAAGGAACCTTAAAGTATAAAAAAACTTTTTACTTAAATTTAAACTACTTTTCACATTAGAAAAATATCCCGTTATCTTCACTAAACAGTCAAAGATAACGGGATATCGCCCCACAATATGAACTTTAAGGAAGACGCACGGTAAAACAAATGGAATGTTGATCCTCGCTCTTAACAGATATTTTCCCATTATGGGCTTCAACAATGGATTTTGCAATGGAAAGCCCAATGCCATATCCTCCGCTTTCTCGAGATCTCGAGCTATCCATACGGTAAAAGCGATCAAAAAGCTTATCTAAATTTTGTACAGCAATCTCTCCTGTTGTATTATAAACTTCAAGTTTCTTACCCTTTTTCCCAGTGGTAAGTGAGATCTTTATACTTCCTTCGTTATCGGAATATTTGATAGCATTATCCATTAAGGTCGATACAAGTTGCTCGATACCTCCTATATCACCATTTAAATACACATCAGGTTGAATATAGATGGATAACTTTTTATTCCGCGCCTGAGCTAATGCGGAAAATGGTTCTGCTATTCGCATAACCGCAGCACTTAGATCAAAGTCCTGAAAGGAAAGCTTAATCTGCTCCTCTTCCATTTTTGAAAGCATCAGCAGATTTTTAACTAACTGATCAAGTCTTGTGGTCTGGTTGCGGATACTGGTAATCCACTCATTCTGACCCGTTGTTATTTCTAAAACATCTGCATTTGCAGATATAATGGCTAAAGGGGTCTTAATTTCATGTCCGGCATCGGTTATGAAGAGTTTTTGTTTCTCAGCATTTTCTATAAAAGGTTTCATTGCCTTCTTTGATAATATGGATACTAGCAAGAACATTAATACAAGAACACTGAACGCAACTGCACAAGAGATCGTAAATATTTCTTCCGTTGTTTGCAATTTATCCCGGCAATCGATGAAGATAATCATATAACCATCATCATTCTCAACGATTCTATATTTGTAGATATCCTCAAAGCCGCTGTCAGCACTATGTTCCATTACCTTTTCCGCTAATTCTCTGGCATCCTGTGAACTTACCGCAGCGATATGCCCCGTGTCTATATTTCCTACGGTCCGATCTTCATCCATATACACAACAAAATATCTGGTTTGGAAGGGAGTTTCTTCGTTTGGCTCAAATCGAAACAGTGGATCTCCCTTTTTCGGTATAAGGTCTTTATCAAACCTCGGAAACCTGCCTTCATTCTCCGCCAGGTAGGAAAGGGATTCATTAATCTTACTATTCATCTGGTAGATATTTAATATATTAATTGCTCCAACCAGAAATAGTAAGACTCCCAGAAGTGAAGCCATTGTAATTATAATAAATTTATGTTGAAGCTTTTTAATCATTCCGTCTCCTCCAAACCATAACCTGAACCACGGACTGCTTTAATTTTTATATTTGCTCCCAAACTCTCTAATTTTCTTCTTAGATATGAGATGTAAACCCATACCACATTTATTTCTGCCTCGGCGTCATATCCCCAGATGCGGTCCATGAATTGCTCGGTAGATATAAGGCGTTTGGGGTTGCTCATCATCATTTCCAGCATTTGAAATTCTTTGTTGCCTAATCTAATGTTACCCTGTTCACTGGATAGTTCGTAGGTCTCCTTATTTAAACTGATGTTCCCAACGGTAATCAAGTTAGGCAAAAATTCTGCTTTTCTTCTGCCCATGGCACGGACTCTGGCAAGTAATTCTCCCATGGCAAAGGGCTTACTTAGGTAATCATCAGCACCTTTATCAAGTCCGATAATTCTATCTTCAATCTGGGACTTTGCTGTCAACATTAAAATAGGTGTATGAAGCCCCTCTTTACGAAGTTTTTCAAGAACCTCTATGCCATTTAGTTTTGGCATCATGATATCAAGAATTATTACATCATAATTATCACTTATTCCATAGTCATAAGCATCCTGCCCATCATAAACCGCATCCACGGAATAGTTATTGTGTTTAAATATCGCCACCAGAGCGTTGGACATTTCCTTTTCATCCTCGGCTAGTAATATTCTCATTGTTTTGGCCTCCCAACCTGTCTACCTACTATTATATAAGAAAATGTTTACATTATCAAATATCGTGCCAATAATTATGCAAATTGGCACATCCTAAGTCCTTGTACTGCTTTTGACACTTCTGCCTTATATTATTAGTATAACATTCTTACCTTAAATGAACTTTAAGAAGTAAAAGGATAGTAGAAAAGAAGGCTTTCCAGGTTCAATCTGTATCCTGGAAAGCCTTCTCTTCTACTATCCTTAATTAATAAAGCTCATATTCGATTGTTCTTAGTTTAAAACCAAATCTTCTGCTGCTTTTCTTCTAACTGCTTCATTTCTATAAAAGTCAGCAACATCATCATAATGATAACCCTTTGCGACATCTATCATTTCCTGAACAATACTATTATACTCATCATCACTCTTAGCATAAATTGCTCTCCAGGAATAATCACAAATTGTATTTGATACCTGCTGCCACTTTACTTCCATATCATCGTCTCTCTTTGATTCCGAGAAGCTGGTTCCAACCGCAACAGCATTATTGTTTACATTTAGATACTCATCCTGTGTTGTAACACCAGACCAAGCTCTCCATTCATCCAGTATGTCATATTTCTGGGTAGCATTATAACTTGCCCAGGATCGATAATTATATGTTTCTCCATTGGAATCAGGATTACTGGCATCTACGTTCCAGGCCTGAAAATTCATCTGATTGGTACCATCACGATATGCACCTGTATAGTCACCGGTCATTGGTGTATCCTGGTCAGTAATTGTCTTCAAGCCTAATTCTGTTAAGTAAATCTTTTTATTTTCATCATAATCCCAAGTCACACCCTGTGGTCCATAATCGCTTGTCATTTGACCTTCCGGAGTACTTAACCAGTTGATAATCTCCATGCAAAGTTCAGGATATTGGGTGTTTGCACCGATTGTGATTACTCTGGCACTGCCATATACGTTAAGTCCGGACATAAGGGTCTTTTGATCTTCCATTACAACCGGATACATTGCCTTTCCGGCTTCTAAATGCTCTGGAATATTGTATTGCATGGAACCTGCATAATTAAAGATATTAAAGAAAGCCACTCCTCCTGTATAATCCTCTTGTGCTCCATCTGCTCCCTGAGTCATTGAGTCAGGGTCTAATAATCCTTTTTGATATAATTGGTTGTAAAAACGCAGGCATCTTAAGTACATGCCATCATCTGCCAAAGCATCCTGCCAGGTCTGATTTTCAACATCATATAAACCTATGCCCAATTCTTCATATCCATATAAAGCAGCTGTAGCCTTAACAAACATAACCATGTTTCCATCCCAGTCACTAAACAGGGATACACCATAGGTTTCATGACCAGAATCTGAAGTAGGACAGAGCTCTTTCATTTGTGCAAGAACATCAACCCAATCCTCTAATGTTTCAACCTTAGGAAAACCTAAGTCACGATACAAATCAAAACGTACATCAGGATGATAGATGGTTGATCCATGGTCATCGGGTGAGGATGCAACTCCCAGTCCATATCCATACAGTTTACCATCCGGGCTCAAGCCCTGATTTTTCTCTAAAGCCTTTGGCATATTCTCTTTAATATATGGACCGTATTCTGCCAATAGGTCATCTTCATTCCAATCAAAGAGCATACCTTTATCAATTGCTTCCAGATAATTACCACTATCACTGCCAAACAGAATAATATCACCTAAATTACCGGATTCCATTCTCGTTACAAATACGCCGTCTGCATCATTTACAATGTTCACCTTAACATTAAACTTATCCAGTAAAACCTTTGCAAACCATCCAACCTGTTCTCCACTGTAGTTAGCTAACTGTGAATATATTGTCAGTTGAGTTGGTTCCGCCTGTTTTTTGCTGCCGCACCCAGTAAATACAATTCCTGAAACTGTAATGCAAATCATCACCAAACATGTCAGTTTCTTTGTCCATTTTTTCATATACATCCTCCTTCTAACAATAAATAATATATTTGGGCATAAGCACAAATTTTTTCGTGCAAATTATTTTTTTATAATTCACACTGACATCCCCTGCTTCAGCTTCGTTGCTGCTCAAAATCACCAGAAGAACAAGATGTGAGCACCTTTTTGCGAACTTCGCAGTTCTTCCTGAGTGAAAAAGTGTAACTTTTTCACTCTTACCCCTTATCAATTACCCCTTATCAATTACTCTTATCTATAGTTATATTAATAACTACCTACTTCATAAATACGAAGGATATTAGTTCAAACAAATGTCTTCCTTTGAACATATCGGTAAAGTATCCTCCAAAACCATGCTCGACTTTAAAGTAAATGGCGTGTCTTCCGGTAACCTTCTGTATCTTAGCAATTACAACACCACTGTCAGTTCCGATTTCTACACAACCGATTTCCTTACCGTCCTCATAACTATCTAATAGAATTCTCATTTTCGCCTTGCATCCAAGACCATTAATCTGCGCACTGAACTCCATGGAGTTGCTAGTGTAATCGTCACCAAAGTCATAATATTTATAGCCGATAACACAACCATCTGTTATGTTTGTAACTAATCTGGTAAAGACATTCTTTTCAGTAATGAGGCAATCCCCTTTTAAAACACAAGCCAGATCAGCAGGTGTTATGTCATAAGGAGAAAGGAATTTCTCGAAGCCTAAGGAGGTCATTTCTACTTGATTAAAACTTCCGTCCGGCTGCATTTCAATACGCTCTACGCAGGCACGTCTGGACATAATGCTTCCATTGGTCATTCGATGGTAAAAAATGTACCACTGTCCATCGATATTACAGATGGAACCGTGATTGTTACCACCTGGATAATCTACTCCGTTATCTACCAGAATTCCTCTGTATTCAAAAGGTCCTGTTGGTGATTTGGAGGTAGCATATACCAATCTGCTGCCAGGGTTAGGTGAATAAATCATGTAATAGGTATCCCCAACTTTTCTAGGGGAACAGGCTTCAAAAAACCGATATGGCTCACTGGTTGGGATAATATCCAATTGGAACGTTCCATCAATAATCTCATACATATTGCCAGCATTAATCTCAGCCATATAAGAACCTTCAAACCCACAATAGATGTATACTCTGCCGTCATCATCCACGAGTACACCAGGGTCAACAAAAACCGCCTCGTCTAATAGCTTAGGTGAATTCTCCGGTACCTTATACTGTGAGAGCAGTGTAAATGGACCTTCCGGTCTGTCACTGACACCAACACATCCTTTTGTATAGAAAAGGTAGGCATATAAATAATACTTTCCGTCCTTCTCAACCACATCGGGTGCATATAACTCACCTTCGGTCCAAGGTGTATCACTTACTTTTCCGTCATCATCTCTTGTCTGAAAACTTACACCGTGACAGGTCCAGTTGTTTAAATTATCCTTAGGTGCGGACCACACCTTTAACTTGTAATCACAGAATTTATCTGAACCGGCACTATCATGTGAACCGTAAATATATACTCGATCACCAAAAACTCTTGGCTCTCCATCCGGGATATACTCCCATCCTGGAAGATATGGATTAGGCATAAAAAACCTCCTTGAATACTAGTCATAAATTTGCTATAGTGCTTATAGTGTAATATGAAAGCATAATATTCTCTATAATTAACAGGACATAAATTAGCACAATCCGGACACAATGAAAGGATGTCATTTTTATGGAAACGATGTACTTAAGATATTTTACACAGGATACCAACTATCCCTTTAATATCCAATATGGGTTCCATGAAGAAGATTTGTACATGCACACCCATGCAGATTTTAGTGAGCTTGTTATTGTGTTAAATGGCACCGCCATGCATAGAGTTGATAAGGAAGCTTATTTCATAAAAAAAGGGGATGTATTTGTTATAAGTAACAATACCTCCCATGGTTATGAAAATGCTTATGATTTTCGTATCTGTAACATTATGTATCGTCCCGATCAACTGCAGTCCTCTGATCTTGATATTCGTAAATTGGCTGGTTTTCATGCTCTCTTTGTAATCGAGCCTTACTTTACGATGGAACGCAGCTTTCAAAGCCGTTTAAAGTTACCATTGGATGATTTTGAAGAAGTTCATCGAATTATCGCCAGAATGATACAAGAATATGAGCAAAAGAAATATGGTTGGAAAACATTTTTAAATTCCCAGTTCATGATGCTGGTGGTCTTGTTATCCAGAGCCTATAGCCTAACCTCCTTTGATGTGAAGGAGGATGTAATTAACATTGCAAAATCCCTTTCGTATATTGAACGACATTATAAAGAAGACATTACAATTGAACGGTTAGCAGAAAAATCTAATCTTTCCGTACGACACTTTACCCGCATCTTTCATCTCACTTATCAAACCACTCCGGGTAATTATATCTTAACCTTAAGAATGCAGCATGCCTGCTTGCTCTTAAAGGAATCAAACCTTACTATCTCAGAGGTAGCATATCAAAGTGGTTTTAATGACAGTAATTACTTCACAAGACAGTTCCGTAAGTTATTTTCGTTAACTCCGAGTCAGTATCGTAATCAGGTGGCTGGTGGTTGAAATAGAAGGAGTATTCACACTTACTCCTTCTATTTGTCACTGACTACATATTATTTATTTTTCTAATTACTAACATTGTATCATTAGTCGTTATTCCCCGATCTCCCATTTAACCTTACTTCCCTTTTCGCCTTTAGTTACAATCAGCTTTGTTCCAATCTGTGCCTTCAACTCCGTCACATGGGAAATGATACCGACTAGTCTGTTACCACCGGACAATTCATGGAGGATATGAATTGCCTGCATTCTGGCTTCTTCGCTTAATGAGCCAAAACCCTCATCAATGAACATAGTATCAATATGGATTTTACCTGCAGCATTTTGAATGATGTCTGCCATTCCCAGCGCCATCGCCAGTGCTGCCATAAAGGATTCCCCTCCAGATAAGGTCTTAACATCGCGGGTCTGGTCGTTAACCATACTATAAATATCCAGATCAAGACCAACCTCTCCCTGCCCGGATAGTTCGTCAACTTCTTTGCACTTTAAGATAAACTGACCGCCCGACATTGTAAATAATCGCTTGTTTGCCTCTCGTAAAATGAGATTAAAGTATCTTCTTTGAATATAGGTTTGAAAATTAATATGCTTCTGGCTCAATTTGCCGTTGGCGGTGGCATCCAGTCTTTTAATAACAGCATAATCCCTTACAAGACCTTCTCTCTGCTTGTATAGTTTTCCAACCTTTTCATGAATTGTTTCATTCAATATCTTTATCCCGTAAACTGACTTACTTTCTACACCTAATCGCTCTTTTTCTTCTTCCAGTTGAATTCGATTTTCTTCCAGAATCTCTGTTGCAACCACATTTTTACCGATTGTCTGCTTTCGATATATACTCAAATTGCTTTCATTGACCTCTACAGCTCTAAGATAATTTTGGTATCTCTCACTATACTCCTTCAATTGCTGTGGCTCTATAATTGCACCATGATATTCTGCTTCACTTGAAAAGCCATGTTTATGAAGCTCGCTTAAATAGTCAGCTTCTGCAAGATTTCTCGCTTGTGTCACCCGGACTAAATTTTCTTCTTCTATCTTAAGCTTACCTTGCAGCTCCATAACCTGACGTTCTACCTTCTGATAACCTTCCACTGCTTCTTTTTGAGTTGTTTCCAACTCTTTCAGTTGACCTTCCATTATTTTTAGTACATTTACAGCTTCATGATGATTCTCATACAGCAGATTATCCTTTAGATTCTTAAGTACCGCTTCTACAGCAGCTAACTTGTTGTCAATCTGCTGTGCCAATTGATTGCCAACTTCTTTTTCTCTTTCGAGTGTTTCCAGGGTAATTGCTAATTGCTTGCTTTCTTCTTCGTTTTTCTCATATTTCTGCTTTTGCAGCTTAATCTCCGATAATTTCTTTACTTCAACCTTAAGTTGTTGTTTACATTCCAGTGAATTTGACAAAAGTAGTTCTTCTGTTATTAGATTTGTGGAATATCCAGTTCCAAGAACCTTATTTACTTCATGCTCCACCAAGCTTCTACTCTTTAGATACTCCTGCTTGATTTCTTGCAAAGACTCCCGTTTGACATTTTGCTGAATAATTGCATTATCCAGCTCTTTTTTAGCTAAGCTTAATTCACTTTGATTAACCAGTATGTCTGATTTCATTGTTTTGTGTGGATGAGAGGTAGCTCCACAGACAGGACAAGGTTCTCCTTCTATAAGGTTCTCCGCCAAGAGACCAGCTTGTCCTTCAATAAATTGATGATATTTTATCTCATATTGATTTGTTAAATCAGAAACTGTTTTTTCATAGGTCTGATAGCTGGTTTCTTCTCTATCCAACACTGCTTGACGGTTTATCATAGTCCTATGGTTAAGTATTAATCCCTCCAAGGCATCTCTTCTGGCTGTAAGATAGTCAACCGTTTGCGATAAGTTAAGTATCTGTTCTGATAAGCCCTTTAAGTTCTCTTGCTCCTTGCTTATCTGTGTCTGTCTGTCTTTTGAGAGATTAATGGTATCAATAATTTTAATACGTTTAGAATCAGCCTCTGATTTTTGTATCATTAGTTGCTTTCTCTCATTTACCTTCTGTTCCAATTGTTCATACTTTGGCAATTGCTCTCGAATGCTGTTTATTTTAGGATTCAGATTTGCACCTTCACAAAGATAGCTATCTTCAGCGGCTGCTTTCACAGCATTTTGCAAAGAAAGCTTTTCTTTTTCTTGTTCTAATACCTCTGTTAAATAGGTATTTCGTCCACTGCACTCTGTAACTTCCTTTTGCTTTGCTATCAAATAGTCCTCTTTCGGCAACACAACTGCTGCCTTTTGTGCTGACTCTATCTTGTCCTTAAGCAATAACATTTCATTTGAAACGGCATCCAGTTCAAGCTTTTTATCTTCTGCCTCCTTTAATGAAGCAAATAATTCATTCAGTTCTTTTGCCTGATTGAGTTCAGCCAACAGCCGGTCACTTTCTTTTTGCTTCGTACTTAAGGCAAGGTTAATCTCTTCCTCCTTTGCCTTTGCTTCCGCTATCATCAAAGCCACAAGCTCTGTTAACTTATCATAATCGCTCTCAAGAAAACGTGGGGAGGTTTCCCAAATTTCCTGATAGGCACTATCTTTTATATATTGCACATTCTCAAGTTCCCGAACTATCGCTTTCTTATTATCCTCTAATTGAACCCATAAATTTTTTGATCGTGTTCGAAGTTCTTCTTCCATTTTCCAAAAGATTTTAGTATTGAATATCTTTGAAAATATCTCTTTTCTCTCTTTGGAAGGTGCATGAAGAAGTTTTAAGAAATCCCCTTGGGCAATCATTGCAATTTGGGTGAATTGATTCACATCCAAACCAACAATTTCAATAATCCTTTGATTCGTTTCCCTGCTTTTCCCCCTGTAAGGTAATCCATCCGGAAGGATTAATTCTACATTTGGTTGCTCTAGCGTTATGGTATACTCACCATCTTTGTTCTTTTTCTTACTTAATCTGTTTTGCTTCGGAGAACGTTTGATTACATAGATTTCATTATTGTATCTGAATTTAAGCTCCACAAAGGTAGGGATGTCCTCTTTGGCAAATTGACTTCGCATCATTTCACCATTTCTCCTGCCACCGCTGGTTTCATCATATAAAGCATAGGTAATTGCATCAAAAATTGTTGTCTTTCCTGCCCCAGTATCTCCGGCGATTAAGAAAATGCCCTGATTCACTTCAGCAAACTCAACTGTTTCCTCAGAGGCATAAGAACCAAAGGCGGACATTTTTATATAAATTGGTTTCATTACTCGTCTGCCTCCTTCACTTGATGGATAATATCAGCAATTATCTGTTCTTCTTCCTCATTTAACTCTACCCCCTGCATCTCCTGATAGAATTCCTTGAAGGCTTCAAAGGGATCTAGGGCAGATGCCTCTCCAGTGAGAGGTTCCAGTTGCGCCTTGGTTCTGCTGTTTTCTATCCTTACCTCAAGAATATGATCGTAATGCTCCTCCAATTGATCCTTGGGTCTGTATAATTCCGTCTCATCTGTTAACGTAATACTTACATAGTCGTGACAGTTATTTTCCTCTGCTGAATCAATAATTTCTCTTAAGGTTCCTTTCAGCTTTCTCACCTCCTGCTCTGGGCAAAGAGGCAGCTTATCGATCATTATTTCAGAATTTTTCTTACCTATAGTAACCATAACGATACATTTCTCATGCTTTTCTTCACTGATGGAGTATTTTAATGGAGTTCCACTATAGATGATATGTTTCTCCCCGATGTGTTGCTGTCCATGAAGATGTCCCAGCGCTACGTAGTCAAAGTTCTTAATGTGACTGACCTCCACACTGTCAATGCCGCCCACAGAAATATATACCTGTTCTGATTCACAGGTATCCGGCAATGTAGAACCTGATATATAAAATTGGTGTGATATCAGTATATTTCTCTGGTTGAAATCAATATTCTCGCGTTTTATAAGGGCAGAAATTGCCGTATCATAAGTGCTGATTACTCCTGTTTCAAATAAATGGCGAACATAACCTGGCTTTGTGAAGGGCAATAGATAGAAATTCACCTCTCCATGCTCGTCCTCTAACACAATTTTCTTTAAAAACTCGTCCTCTTTTTGCGGTGGTAATACCGATATGTAGATATGGTGCTTCTCCAGGAAGGAACTTGCATAATTAAGGCGTTCCGCTGAATCATGATTACCAGCGATAATTAAAATAGGTATCCGCGGCTCAATCTCTGACAAATCCATCAAAAATTGATTAAATATCATATGGGCTTCTGCAGAAGGAATTGATTTATCATAGATATCTCCGGCAATCATGATTGCGGAGGGTTGTTCCTGCCTTGCCTTCTCGACAATTTGCTTAAGAATCCGTAATTGGTTATCACATAGATTATAATAGTGGAGTTGTTTGCCAATATGTAAATCAGATATATGGAATATTTTCATAAGTAGGTATCTTTAACCTTTCAAAAATAATATTGATATTTATAATTCTTCAATTCTTTATGATGAATTTATTCTAAACTAATAATTTATTTAACAGTTCCGAACCAAACAGCAAGGAAACCACAGGTTTTCAAGCTTGGTCCTGACTAGTTCCATTCGTTTAATAAAATCAAGATAATTGTACCACTATTTCATTACTTGAAACAACAGCATTTTATCACCGGATATATTCCGATTTTCTATCTATTATAAAACTATAACAAGTGGAATGGTTAGTGAAACATAAACAATTATAAATCTACAAATTCCATCATATTTTACATAAAATTCTCCAAATTTATACATGG
Organism: Mobilitalea sp.; assembly: GCA_047606065.1. Taxonomy (GTDB): domain Bacteria; phylum Bacillota; class Clostridia; order Lachnospirales; family Lachnospiraceae; genus Mobilitalea. The sequence continues at coordinate 2,866 of JASGEU010000023.1, read as the reverse complement.
ATTTAACTTCCTATCTGCTTCTATCGATTATACTGATATTTATAAACTAATTTACGTAAACTATTATTGGAGGTGCGTATTATGAAAAGTGCAATTATTGATTTAGGTTCAAATACAATTCGATTATGTGTCTATGAGCATCAGGATGATTATGTAAGAACCTTGCTGGAAAAGAAAGAAATGGCAGGATTGGTTAACTATGTTGAAAATGAAAAGTTAAGTGAAAAGGGAATTGAAAAAGCCAGTAGTATTTTGAATGATTTTTTGACTCTGATTCATAATCTCCAGGTGGAAAGCAATAACGTTCATATCTTTGCTACTGCCTCACTTAGAAACATTGTAAATACAAAGGAAGTTATTGAGGCAATCAAGCATAACACCGATTATGAAGTTGAATTACTTTCCGGTGATGAAGAGGCTATGCTGGACTTTTTAGGTACAACAAAATACCTTAATGTAGAATCTGGTATCATTGTCGACATCGGGGGTGGCAGTACTGAACTTGTTATTTTTGAAAATAAAACAATAAAGTATGCAACCAGCATTCCCATTGGTTCCTTAAATATGTATGTAAAACATGTAAAAAAGATTATTCCCAAACCAGTGGAAAGGGAAAATATAAGACAAACCGTACTTAGCTATATATCAGCTCTGCCTATTGAAAAGGATCCAATTGACACGCTTTGCGGTGTTGGTGGTACAATCAGAGGAATTCTAAAATTAAATAACAGTATTTATAATAACCCAAGTAATAATACGGAAATAGACACCACGCATATAAAAGAAATATTAAGATCCATTAAAAACAGTCATAGAACAACTCTGTCTCCATTGCTAAGGAACATCCCTGATCGAATTCATACCATTGTACCTGGTATGATTATAGCAGATACCATCGTTGATTATTTTGGAATCCAGAATATCCTTGTAAGTAAATATGGTATTCGTGAAGGCTACTTATACGAAAGAATTATTAAAGGAGAATAGAAGGAATGCATTCCCAGGATGAAAAATCTAGCAAATATATGCAGAACAGGGAATTGTCCTGGTTGACCTTTAATGAGCGTATCTTAGAAGAGGCCCAGGATGAGGATGTCCCTATCTATGAGCAACTAAAATTTGTATCTATTTTCACCAGCAATTTGGATGAATTTTATATGATACGGGTTGGAAGCTTAACTGACCTTGCCTTATTGGAAAACGGTAATTTTGATAACAAAACCGGTATGACACCCAAACAGCAGCTGGACAAAATATTTAAGAGAACTGCTTATCTCTATAAAAAAAGGGATGCTGTCTTTCAGTCCGTTGAAAGCAGACTGCGTGAGTCTCAAATATATAACCTTGAAATGAACGAGCTGACGAAGCACGAAAAAAAACATATTGAAAAATACTATAAGGAGTATTTGCTGCCGATTTTATCTCCACAGGTTATTAACTCCAGACATCCTTTTCCTCACCTTGTTAATAAAGAGTTGTATATTTTCTGTATATTTTCCGATACTGACACGAAGTTTGGGTTGGTTCCAGTATCAAAAACCTTACCACAATACATCCTGATTCCGGGTGATGAATTCCGGTATGTTATGACCGAAAAGATTTTACAATATTACCTGAAAGACATTTTCAGTATGTATAAAATCGAAAACGCTGCTATCATTTCTGTCACAAGAAATGCAGATATCAGCATTGATGATGAAGCGTTTGAAATAGACGATAATTATAGAGAACATATGAAAAAAATACTTAAAAAAAGAGGACGTCTCTTACCTGTTCGGCTGGAGGTTCAAGGCCGGTTAAATAAACTGATGACCACATTTCTTCTGGACAAATTGCATCTGGAAAAAGATCAGGTTTTCACCAGTAAAGCTCCTTTAGCAATGGGATATATTTTTCAGTTAAGCAACCGATTTTCCCAAGTACAAAAGGCTCAACTTTGTTATTCTTCATTTGAGCAGTCCTATCCATCAAACCTAAAGAAAAATGCAAGTATTACTGAATATTGTAAATTTAAAGATATCTTATTATTTTATCCTTATCATCAAATGGAACCATTTTTTCATTTATTAAAGGAAAGTGCCACTGATCCAAATGTGCTTTCCATTAAAATTACCATATACCGCGTGTCCAACAACTCCAGGCTCATTGAATACCTTTGCACAGCTGCCGAAAACAATAAAGAGGTCACTGTCCTTATGGAGCTTAAGGCAAGGTTTGATGAACAGAATAATATTGAGTGGGCGGAGAGACTTGAGGAAGCAGGCTGCCATGTTATTTATGGTTTCGAAGGCTTTAAAGTTCATTCAAAGATCTGCCTTATAACAAGACGGGATCATGGTATTATTAATTACATTACTCAGATTGGTACGGGTAACTATAACGAGAAAACCGCCAAGCTCTACACAGACTTATCCTTAATTACTGCTAATAAAGATATTGGTCAGGACGCAATGCTCTTCTTTCAGAATATGTCCATCTCTAATCTAAATGGAGAATATAATCACTTTTTAGTGGCACCAAACTCACTAAAGAATAATTTGCTGAACATGATGGATGACGAAATTCTTAAGGCAGAGCGTGGTGAAGATTGCGGCATTATTATAAAGTCCAATTCCTTAACAGATAAGGACATTATTAAAAAACTTTCTGATGCCTCCAACGCAGGTGTGGAAATAAAACTAATTATACGCGGTATCTGCTGTCTGCTTCCTGGTATACCAGAAAAAACGGATAACATTACCGTAATTAGCATTGTCGGAAGATTTTTAGAACACTCCCGAATCTACCTCTTTGGTAAGAATGAGGCTACAAAAATGTACATTTCCTCTGCTGATATGATGACACGCAACACCTCCAGAAGGGTAGA
>JASGEU010000022.1:0-17622 GCA_047606065.1 Mobilitalea sp. | reverse complement strand
CCAGAGCTACATCAGTATCAGTTGTAGGATTACCTGATCCACCATCTTCCGGTGTCCCCTGTGTCACACCATGAATATAAGTAAAGGTTTGTGTATCCAAGGCTCCGCCGCCCGGATTGTAGGTAAAGAAATATTGTACCTCATCACCTTGTTTCATATTTTCCACAGAATAAACGAAGTTGCCGCCACCCTTATTAGTCATGGCTACGTTTACTTGGCCACCGTTATTGATTTTGTAATGAAGATCTGCAAAAGTAGCACCGTTTACATAGAATTCCAGCTTATCACCAATCTTTTTCAGTCCTTTTACACTATCACCAATTACATATACAGTGGTTGATGCCTTTACTGTTACTTGGCAGGCAGCTGTTTTATTACCATCTGCTGTCTTTACAGTAATTGTAGTTGTACCTGCTGCAACAGCTGTTACTTTTCCTGTCTGGTCAACAGTTGCAATGCTTGTATTGCCACTGGTCCAAGTAACTTGTTTGTTTGTAGCATGAGCAGGGGCAATTGTAGCATTCAGTACTTGTGTACCGCCAACTGTTATTTCAGTTTGAGTGACATTTAAAGAGACACCTGTAACCGGAACATTTTGACTTCCGCCTGCATTAACGGTAACAACACAGCTGGCTGTATATCCTCCGTCTTTCGTGGTTGCAGTTATTGTAGCCGTACCATTTGCCACCGCTGTTACCTGTCCCGCACTAACGGTAGCTACTGATGGATTGGAGGAGGTCCAGGTAACATTTTTATTTGTTGCATTACTTGGTGTAATTGTTCTGTTAATAAGTAAAGTCTCCCCAATAGTTGAAAGTACTGCTGTCTGTTTATCTAAGGATATTCCTGTAACTCTTACAGCATCAGGATCAACCCAGTCAGTATCTTTATATACACGTACATAATCTACCTGCATACTTGCCGGAATATCTCCAGGTCCGGGTGTAACGCCGCCATCAAACCAGCCGCCGACTGCAAGATTCATAATAATATAGAATTCCTGATCAAAAGGTGCATTGTTATTAGAAGGCGCCCCATTAGAATACCACTGGTCATTTGTAGCTTTAAAGAAACACTTACCGTCTACATACCATTTAATATTATCTTCTTCCCAAACCACACTGTATACATGGTAATCGGAATCTATAGTCTGTCCGTCACTGAAAGAGAAATCACCGCCGATGTAAGTATTGGCCGGCCATTGTCCGCCAAAGTGGATTGCACCGCTGGTGGCTCCTGGTAAACGTCCTCTTGCTTCCATAACATCAAGTTCACCGGAAGCTGCCCAGGTTCCATAAGTATCATCGTTAGGGAGCATCCAAAGTGCCGGCCACAAACCGTTACCTCTTGGAAGTTTAGCACGGAAATCTATTCTGCCGTATTTAAATGTAAAATTGTCCTTGGTTGTAATTTTACCGGAAGAATAAGGCGCTACACGGTTAGGATCCTGTGGAAATGTTTTAGGATCGTTAAGAGCAGTAATCGTTAATTTACCATCACTAACAGAAATATTGTTTGTACTGTCTGTATAGTGTTCCAATTCATTATTACCCCAACCCCAGGTACCAGGATCATCATTAATATAATATCCTGTATTGTAATTCCAGATGCTTGTATCAAGTGCTGCGCCAGTGAATTCCTCACTCCAGATTAAATTCATACCTTCTACATCAGGATTCTCCGGTGTACTAAGTTCAATATCTCCAAGATCTGAAACGTCCGGTCTTGGTGCGTTCGGATTACCGATAAAGGTGTAATACACATAATTACTGCCTATACTTCCGCCCTTTTGACCATTTAAAGGATAACCAATTCTAAGTTCCATATCAACTTGAATAGGTTGGAACCACAGACCATAGATATAATCCACCCAATAGCCCCATTGGTTTTTATCGGACATATTATTGTATCCGTTTCCGGAATAACTGAAGCTGCTTTTACTAAAATCACTAAGTTCTACCCATACACCATTTACTTTGGTTTCATAAACAAATTTATCAAGTTCAGAGTTAATGGGTGCTCCGCCGTCTATTTTAGGCAGAGGTATGCCTATTGCTCCGGTTTCACTTGCTGTAAAGGTAGTTCCGTCATAAGGTGTAAGATTATAATTATTTCTTACCGGTACATTATAAGTTATGGTATAGATTAAAGATACGTGTGAAGTTTTAGATTCCAGTTTTACATTGATGGATTCCTCTACTGTAAACCAGTAACCTCCGCCTCCGTCAGTAAACTGCCCAAAATTCTGATCATATATCCAGCCACTGGCAGCATTGTTATCAATATCAATCCAGGTGCTGTCTGCTACAGGTTTTACATAAACCTTTAAATCCTCAGCTACTGCTGCATATGTTACTGCTGCATCTCCGTTAAATATCGGATAGGTAAATCCTGCTCCCCCTGTTACTCCTGCTGTAATATTAGGACCTTGAGTCGGTGCCATTGAGGTTATGGTTGTTTTAGGGATATTCGTAAATACCAGGGTGTAATCCAAGGTAACACCACTTGTCTTGGAAATCAGCTGAAGATATGTGGTTTCTGATACGGTAAACCAATATCCGTTAAATCCGCTGTCACTCCAGTTACCCCAATTTACGTTGTAGGCAAAACTGGTACTGTCAATATTTACCCAGCTACCGTTTACCTTAACATTAACCGTTAAATCACTGGCAACCTCTTCCCATGTTGCTGCACCGCCATTGAAAATAGGCATTACAAAGCCATAGCTTGCCTGTCCTACACCTGATTTGGTTATAACAGGTCCATCTGCTGCAGAAAAATATGACATGGATGTAATTGTTTTTGCTGCTGCCTGTACTTGCATGTTAGCCCCCAAAGGTGAAAATATGCTGCAAATAACCAGCACCGCTGCAAGCATAAAACCAAGTGCTCTTTTGTTTAAACTTTTTCCCTTCTCCTTAAATTTCCTCATTTTTCCTCCTTTTAAAATTTAGTTGATAGTTTCAATCTTTAAGTCTATAGAAATAAGCATTGCTATCTCTATACCGGCTTATTTCCCCTCCCAAGTTGTTACTTCTATTTTAGTTTCCATCTTTACCCATTTTAAAGGCATAATTTTTTAATTTTAGTATACTTTTTTTATTTTTTACAGTTTTTTTATAACCTTTGTATAATATTTTATAGTTTTTCTTAGTTTTTTGTATAAATATCATAGTTTTGTCTTCTAAATTCTTTATCTTGTCTTAGCAAGTTAATGCCCATTTTTCTATATATAGGAAATATTCTGTATGAAAAGCAGTTAATTAAGAATAATAAATTAATAGGGTAATTAAACCAAATGAGTGTAATTTTTAAGGAGACTTAATCAGGGAGAATTTAATGTTCTACTATCAATGTGAACAGAGTCCTAGATAATTAAGGAAGACTTAAGAAGTCAGGCATCACAAGGGGCATATCCTTCCGCAGCTACTTATAATTTAAGTGAAACAAAAGAAAGTATGTTAAAAGTTTCTGTACAGGCAGGTATTATGTTTGATGAGAATTAGATGAAGACATACGTTTATTAATATCCACTCTTTTACGTACCCTAAAAGGCATTAGCGCTTACGCTCATCCGGCAAGGTTTATTAACTTTAACAGCGATCATGTTAATCACTTTTATTTCTTAGGGTTGGAGGCTGCAACAAATGATAACTTAACTCTTGAGGATATGATACGCATGTGTATGAGAGCCGGTGAAATGAGTGTTGAATTATGAAAATACTGGATGAAGACAATACGAGTACCTATAAGAATTCAACTCCAAATAAGGTTAACATAAATCCCAAAAAAAGGTCCCTTTATTATTGTATCCGGTCATGACTTAAGAGATTTGGAAATCCTTCCTGCCCATGGATATCCGGAATTAAAGAAATACAAGCATTTGACAGGAAATTTCGGTACAGCCTGGCAGAATCAGCAAAAAGAGTTTGATGGAATTCCCGGCTGCATCTTAATGACCACTAATTGTTTTATGAAACCCAGAGAAACTTATAAAGATCGTATTTTTTCTACAAGTGTAGTTGGCTGGAATGGTGTTCAGCACATTAAGGATGAAAAGGACGGTACTAGAGATTTCAGTGCAATCATTGAAAAAGCACTTGAACTAGGTGGTTATAAACACAGTGAAAAAGAAGACGATATTATGGTAGGTTTCGGTCATCATACCACTTTATCTCATGTCGGAGAAATAGTAATCGCAGTAAAAAAAGGTAAGATTGCTACGTTGACTGACGACAACACAGTGGATGGCAAAATAAACAGTTCTATTTGGCTAATTATGAATAGGACATTACACTAGCGCATGCTTTCCAACCTTTTCCCATGTAACAGTTCTTCAGCTATTCTATATTTACTTATTTTTGCACCTCATAATTAATTGCTATATGTAACGTAACTACTCATTATAATTATATATCAAATATAAAAAGCCCTGGGAGTAATTCCAAGGCTCTTGATTATCATTACATATTAATATCCAATGTTATTTCAACATTATAACTTGCCAAACTTTTTCGAGTTAATAATACTACCGTCTCAACATGCCTTAAGGAGATAAAAAAGATGACCGATGAACCTGGTACCCCCCCTTGGCGTCAGGATATACTTCTGAATAAATTGCATAATTGTCAATAAACCATTAGAAGCAATACCCTGATTATTAGCTACAACAATTGCTTTTGAATGCAACTTTCAGACTTATTCTGTTTGCTTTTTTGTGTATGTAATTTACATTATGAGAAGTTTCAGGATGGAACGGTGAAATGTATTGAAGAGGAGATACTGTTTGAAGTGCCAAAGGGATGGGAATGGTGTCGATTAAATAGCATATCAGAAAATGTAACAGACGGAGATCATCAGCCACCGCCCCAAACAGTCATGGGTATTCCATTTCTTGTTATTTCTAATGTATCTGACGGTTATATTAATTTCAATGATACACGATATGTAAGTGTTGAATACTACCAAGCGCTCTCTAATTACAGAAAAGTACAAAGTGGTGATTTACTGTTCACGGTCACAGGTTCTTATGGTATTCCCATTCCAATAGAAAAGAATCAACCATTTTGCGTTCAACGGCATATTGCAATAATACGACCTTGTGAGATTGCACATCAATTTTTATGCATTGTTCTTGGTTCTGAATATATCAAAAAGCAGTGTGATGAATTATCAACAGGAACAGCACAAAAAACGGTTGCTCTCTCCACCCTCAGAAATTTTTTGATACCTATTCCGTCAATTAACGAACAAGCATTAATTATCGAGAATACAAAGCAACTCTTATCTTTGATATCTGATATTCAAATTAACAAGGAACAGTTAATTGACACGGTGAATGTAACAAAGAGTAAGATACTTTCTCTCGCCATCCGTGGGAAACTTGTACCACAAAACTCAACTGATGAACCTGCATCTGCCCTCTTAGAACGTATCCGAGCAGAAAAGGAAAAGCTTATAAAAGAAGGAAAAATAAAACGAGATAAGATGGAATCTTTCATCTATAAAGGTGATGATAACTCTTATTATGAGAAGATAGGAGCGAAGAGTTATTGTATTGATAATATATTACCATTTACGATACCTATCAACTGGACGTGGTGTAGGTTATCTGAAGCCTTTGATATTATAATGGGGGCTTCTCCTAGTTGTTATAGTATTATTGATAGCGAAAATGGTATGGAATTTCATCAAGGCAAAATATTTTTTACCGAGAGAATAATCTCAAAAAGTGATAAACGAACAATTTCTCCTTCAAAAATTGCAACTGATAATTCAGTTTTACTTTGTGTTAGAGCTCCCGTCGGCGAAGTAAATATAACAGATAGAAAATTGTGTATTGGCAGAGGAATAGCGGCTATCAAGCCGATAAGTGAAATAGAAATATTATTCATTTATTATTGGCTATATGCATTTAAACAAAACTTGTTATCACAAGCAACAGGTTCCACCTTCGTTGCTATAACTGCAGATGTGATAAAATTACTTTTAATCCCATTGCCGCCTTTACAAGAACAAAAAAGAATTATTGAAACCATAGAAAAATGTAATAATCATTGCCAAGTAGCCGAAAAGAATCTCATCTGAGGCTCTTTTCTACTAAAGCAAATCCTTCAAACACTTGCTCAATGGTCTTTACAATATGCAACTGCTCATTAATTGGTGGAAGCGCAATTATTTTCTGTGAAAACTCTGAAATCCAATAACGCTTATGCGTTGAATGGCTAAATTTAATGGTTTGCATAGCATAATAAGCGTATCTCATATCAATAAGCTGCTTATCTGCACTCAGAATTTTCATAGCAGAAGATTTTACTTTGAATGGAAAGTTCACATATTTACTATCGGTAGTAAAATCGTCAAATATAATTACTGGTAAATCCGATTTTGTATTTTCGATTTCATTTGTGTATCCAATTACAAATGATTTTCCTGCAGTCAATACAGGAGTGGCGTAGCTATCGTCATATTCTGTTGACACAACAATATATGGTGTTGGTTGCTCATATGACAATGCTGTATTAAGTCGAATATATGACCAACTTTCCGGTATTTCATATGGCAGTTCATCATTTATATTCTTGAGATTTACACCTATCTTCTCATAATAAGAGTTATCATCACCTTTATAGATGATAGATTCCATCTTATTTCGTTTTATTTTTCCTTCGTTTATAAGCTTTTCCTTTTCTGCTCGGATACGTTCTAAGAGGGCAGATGCAGGTTCATCGATTGAGTCTTGTGATACAAGTTGACCTCTAACAGCAAGGTCGAGAATTTTGATTTTTGTTTGAGTAACTAATCTTTCTACATATTCAGCATTAAAATCTATTGTTACAATGGTATCCCAGATATCTTCTATTTTTTTTGCAATCTGTTTCTGCTCTACAAATGGCGGAATTGGTACTAATATTCTTTGTATATTATCTAATCTAAAGCTGTTTTTCATGCCGCTTTGAACCGTGTAATATTGACTTTTGCAAAATTCTGACATAAGTATAAAAGGAAAATACTTTGTTTGTGTATCTTTTAAGAATCGAATCAAGCCAACATGTTGGTTGATATATGCCTCTTCAAAATTTATTGGAATTAAACCTAGCATTCCGATTTCTGCTGTTATAGAAAATAATAAATCATTTTCAAGAACTCGTGTCCTGGTTCCCTCAACATTACTAGGAAGATTCACTCTCTGTACATTGTCCATATGCAATTTAAAAGAATCTCTGGATAAATTGCCCATGCGAATAAATAGACATCCTTTATCAGCATAGTATTTAGCCCATCCTCTAGAACCGCTTGTTATGAATTCACATACTGAAGCCATTCTTGTCCATTCCCATCCCTTTGGGACTTCAAACGGTATCTCCTCTTCAATACATTTTACCGTTCCATCCTGAAACTTCTCATAATGTAAATTATCCTCACCTCTAAAAATAATAGTATCACTCTTAACATCTTTCGCTTTAAGCTTTCCATCTTTGACCATCTGTTGCTTTTTTTGACGTATTCGTTCAAGAAGAGCAGATGCAGGCTCATCGTCCGGATTCTGTGGAACGAGCTTTCCTCTAATTGCTAAATCAAGTATTTTCTGACGCAATGCTTTTGTATCCATACTTAATAATTTCCTCTCTGTTCTGTCTTATTCGTCTAGGCCACCAATTAACTCTTCTAGTGAGACAATTGCTTTTGCAATATTACTTGATTTTTCTTTTATCATTTCAAGAAGTTCCAATAAAGTGTAATCATCAATCGAATCTCCATTGCGAATCCATGTAATATCAAGGCTGGCTTTATCTCTTGCCATAATGTTATTATAGGTATATTTACGCCAACGACCATTTGGATTTTCTTCTGAATAAGTTTCTTCTCTATCATAACGATTTTCTGGATTATAACACTTAACAAAATCATCCAAATGCTGCTCTTTTAGTGGATTCTTTTTTAATGTACACTGAATATTTGTCCTATAATCATATATCCAAATATCTTTCGTCTGATGTACTTTACTTGCTGTTTTATTTTCAAAGAAAATTACATTAGCCTTAACTCCCTGTGCATAAAAAATGCCAGTAGGTAATCTAAGAATTGTATGCAAATCTGTTGTTTCAAGCAGTTTTCTTCTAACAATCTCCCCTGCTCCCCCTTCAAATAATACATTATCCGGAACTACAACTGCTGCCGTTCCTCCGACTTTCAAGAGTGTATGAATATGTTGTACAAAATTCAACTGTTTATTAGAACTTGTTGCCCAGAAATCCTGTCTATTATATACGAGATTTTCCTGCTCCTGTTCGCCTTGCTCATTTGTAAATGTTAATGCTGATTTTTTACCAAATGGGGGGTTTGTAAGCACATAATCAAATCGTTCACCTGGATCAGCTAACAAAGAGTCATTTCTTTCAATAGGCGGAACTCCATCAAAATCACTGATATTATGTAAAAACAAGTTCATTAGACACAGACGATATGTACTTTGAACAATTTCCCACCCTCTAAATGTATTGAATTTTAGAAATGATTTCTGCGTCTTATCCAAAATATTATTTTTTTCAATATATGCTTTTGCTGCAAGTAAAAATCCTCCACTTCCACAACATGGGTCGACAATCGTTTTCTGTGGTTCAGGTCTAACACATTTAACCATAGTATTAATCAGTGGTCTTGGCGTAAAGTATTGTCCTGCACCACTCTTTGTATCTTCTGCAATTTTCTGTAATAAATCCTCATAGATATCACCTTTAACATCGGAGGACATAGATGACCAGTTTTCCGCATCAATCATCTGGATAATTCTTGCAAGCATAGCTGGATCTGATACTTTATTTTGTGCTCCAGCGTAAATCTGTTGCAATGATCCTTTTTGCCTTCCCATCTTATCAAGTACATATTGATAATGCTTAAATAATGCAGCACCTTTCTCCTTTTTCAGTTTTTCCCATTCACAATCATCTGGTATCCCAATATTTCTGTTATATGGAGGTTTACTATATTCATCCGCCATCTTGATAAAAAGTAAATATGTAAGCTGTTCAAGATAATCACTCTTTCCTACTCCAAAGCCCATAAGTACGGTTGCCATAGACCATATTTTTTGTCCAATATTTGATTCAGCCATTTTATTTCCTCATTTCTATGCCGCTAAAGCGATATTTATTTCTTCTAATACTTCTTCGTACTTATTTCCAAATAGCAAATAAAATTTTCCCAGTCCACCTTTTCCATCAAATGGGGTATACTCCAAATCATCTTTTGTAATCTGCATAGACACAGCTATATGATCTCTTATCATACGAAGCCACTCCATCTGATCCTCAGTAAACTGTCCATTACCTGCGTTTTTCTCAAAAATCCATTTTTTGAATTTACTGTTCACTTCTACTGAATACATATTCAAATCTTCCGTCTGACCTAATTCAAACTTTATCAATGAAACAATGTCTACCAATTTATGAAAAACAGATTTATCTTTTACATGGTCGGGAATTATTACAGAATAAGCCCTCCACAAGATATCATTACTTAATCCATACGGAGCTTTCTTTAGAACCTCATATAATTCTGTAACCATATCCAGCGTTAATGGACGATTCCTGTAACTTTGATTATAGATAATATTTAAAGCAGTAATCTCATTCTTATTTTTTTCAATAAAATTCCTGAAGGTTTCTATAACTTTCTCTGCCTTCTCTTCATGCGCAGTACTCCAATCCGCAAATACTACATAGTCAATATTGGTATTATCAATAACCTGATCATGCACTTTGCGAATTTCTTCGATATATTTGCGCAAATCTGCCTTGTATATAGGAGCTACTGCATCTGCAATTAGTTCTTCCTGAACTTCTTGTTTTTGTTCCGAAGTAATCTCCTCATCATTTACAACTTTATACTTTTCTATTGCTTTCTTTACAATTAAGTCTTCATCAAATGCATTCAGCATATTTCTAGCCATGTCATTCGCTGATACTCCATCAGATAATTCCTGCAACTTCTCCTTTTCTTTATTTGTCAGGACCATATCCAATTTAATGAATCTATTAGCTAAAGAAGTCAGCGTATCAACATCATGCTGCCCTATAGCCACACTCATCATTAAATCCTTTAAAGACACAGTCGGCTTTCTCTCCAACGGTCTTGAATCTGTTTTTAAGGATTTTGTTACTCCAATTGCATCAACCAATACATATCCTGTTTTTAGTTGTGTTGCAGATGGAGTAACTTTATGCAATGACTCAAAATCAAGTGTTCTGGTCCCTCTTCCTTTCATCTGTTCAAAGTAATTTTTACTTTTTACATCTCTCATAAACAACAGACATTCCAATGGTTTTACATCTGTTCCTGTTGCAATCATATCTACTGTAACTGCAATTCTTGGATTGTATTCATTTCTGAATTCTGCCAAAACGCTCCTTGGATCTTCTATAGCCTGATATGTGATTTTTTTACAGAAATTATTTCCTTCCCCAAACTCCTCTCTGATAATCTTAATGATGTCATCTGCATGACTATCCGTTTTTGCAAATACGAGAGTTTTAGGTATTTCTTTTCTTCCCTGAAACATTTCTGTTAATACTTTATCCTTGAATGCCTTAATGACATTTCTGATTTGCGAAGGATTTACAACATCCCTATCCAACTGCGTTGGTGAATAACTGATAGGTTCATCACTTTCTTCCCATCGCTTTTGTCTCGTTTTCCTATCTCTTTTTTCTATATATCTGGTTGCAATACAACCGCCTTTTTTTGTAATATCTGTTTCAATAAGAAATACATCCCCACCGACATTTACTCCATCTAACACAGCCTGCTCATGTGTATATTCACTTACAACATTCTCATTAAAGAAACCAAAAGTTCTTTTATCTGGTGTTGCAGTTAATCCGATTAAGAATGCATCAAAATAATCCAATACCTGCTGCCATACATTGTATATTGAACGATGGCATTCATCTATAATAACAAAATCAAAGAACTCTACTGGATATTTTTCATTATATACAATTTCTTTTGGTCTTCCCGACAATCTCTGTTCGTTCATGGATGTCTCTTCAAATGATTCATCCATTTCTTCCTCTCTTAGAATAGAATACATTCTCTGAATTGTACTAATACATACATGTGTGTCTTGTGGTATGTATGAAGAATTCAATCTTCGTACATTATAAAGTTCCGGGAATCTTCTTGCGTCATCTGTTGGTTTATAGTTATTAAATTCTGCTTCTGCTTGCTCTCCAAGATTTTTCGTATCTACTAAGAATAATACTCTGGATGCATTTGCATACTTTAATAACCTATATACTGTAGTTATTGCTGTAAATGTCTTACCTGCTCCTGTAGCCATCTGAATCAGTGCCTTTGGCTTATTATCTCCAAATGATTTTTCAAGATTAATTATCGCTTGAGTCTGACATTCTCTAAATCCTGTATTATCAAATTCAGGAAAATGTTTCAATCGGTTTCTGAGTGTCTCTTCATCGTTTATCCAATTTAAAAGTGTTTCTGGTCTGTGAAATGTATATACTTCTCTTGAGCGGTATTTTTCATCAGTATAATTGCAAAAATGTGTAATAATATCTGTTGCTTCATATGCAAATTTTATTTGAGGCATAGTAGAAAGATACTTCAATCCACCTTCTGCGTATCTTTTGGATTGTTCTGCCACCGTGGTCAAGACTTCTCCTTTATTGCTTGCCTTTGCTTCAATAACCCCTACTGGCTTTTTATCAATAAAAATCAAATAATCAACAGGACCACTGTTTGTAGGATACTCTCTAATAACAACTCCCATCCCTGCAGATGGATCAAATCCTCCCATATCCTGTAAAACATATCCGCTCTCGACAAGTTTTTTATCAATCACTTGCCTTGCTTTTGCTTCTGGTGACATACCATACCTCCAATCCACTTCTAATAATTTTTTATTATCAGAAGTTCTTGTTCAAAATAATAATTTTATCTCAATTAACATTATTTTTCGAATCGCATAACATCCTCAACATTGCAATCAAGTTTATCACATATCTTTTCAATAACACTCATGGAAACTATTTCCTGATTGGTCATCTTAGCAATTGTACTGGAACTAAGGCCAGTAATTTTACGCAAATCACCTTTATTCATATTTTTGTCAATTAATAATTTCCATAAACGATTATAGGTGACCATAACTTACCCTCCATATCCTAATCATACATTAATCGGCTATAAGAATTATACCACTTACAAAAAATAATTCAAAGTAAATATTTGAGTTTTCAAACATTAGTTGTTTTGAACCACTGATAAAATCCTCCAACAATAAACCCCTCCTGTGTACTCTGAATTTTAATATTAAAAGTTATGAGGAAGAGAAGAAAAACCGCTGTTTCTCTTAACAGTCTTAATTCCGGTTGACTCCAGATAAGCCCTGTAAATACAAGTCAAATATCTTTCTGACAACCTCAGCCTACTCTAGAACATTGGCGATTTCGCAATCAATAGAGTGTATCCCATAAAATTCTTATATTTCGTGAAAATATCACTTTTTTCAAATTTGCATTGAAAGCCCACTGAATATTCTCACTAGTATTCCTGCTTTCGTCCTGCGCAAGCATGCATCTAAGTGTAATTTCAAATTTATTATCTTGCCTGATAGAATCTAAATTTTCATTTTCAAAATACATATTTATGCTCTAGACATGATACTTAATAAATCCACATCAATATCATTCTATATAAAATCCCAATAGTTTTCAGCTTGATGCATTTCACTTAGTATATGCATTTCAGTAACAGATGAATATTCACCATTTTACTTGATCTTTTAAACGTTTCTATTTAATATTCTTAGTCCTGAGTGTCCCGCAAAAATATTTGCATCATTCCTTGCATCCATCGTCTCAAATTTACTGATAACTCTTTGCTGTGATTCAGGACTCCAATATATTTTCAGGTTACTCCGTGCCCTTGTAATCGCTGTATAGAAAATATTGTGTGTTATCATTTCATCAATGTCCTCAGTGATAACCAATTTAACTGATTCATATTCTAGACCTTGTGCCTTATGAATAGAAACAGCATAAGCTATTTGAAATGGAACGACAGCATCAATTTCTGTGTCATAGTCCTCGTCAGAATCATAACTCTTATCTACATAAAATCTCACAATCGAATTGCCAATTTCATCTGGATTCAGTAACTCTAGTGCGACATCTGAAGTATCAAACTCACTAATTGCCTTATCAATTTCAATTGAAAACCAGATTCGTTCTCCACTTTCTTCTACTTCTATGCCTACAATTCTTCCTTTAAGATTATTAAAGATCACTGGTGAAAATCTTATATTTTCATTGAACAGAACAGGATCTCCGACTTTATATGTCCACATTCCCCATTTAACGCCTGGCGATGGATTATTATTTTGTAGAAAGCGATTGATATTATTAATTCCATATAACCCATTGTAATTTAAGCATAGAATAATTTCATCATCAGAGTTTCTCTGAAATATACTTTCATTCAATACTGAAGAATAACCATAATTCACAAGATGTTCTGTAACATCCTCTTCAAGCTTTCGTACTTTACCCCATAGCTCAAGCAAATCTTGATTTTTTGCTCGAAATGGCGTCGTTAGCTCACTCCATGTTTTTTTAGGCAGAAAGTATTTTGCAAGTGAAAACCAGTTGCCAAAAGATATTGCCTCTATCTGATATGTATCCCCTACCAGAACAAGCAGCTTACACTTTGCTTTCTTAAGTACATTATGCATATCAGAATTACTCACCATGCTACACTCATCCATAATTAGTATCTCATATGTAACATCTATATTGCTTTTCTTAAGGAACTTCGCAATAGTAGAAAACTGACAATTTTGTGCTTTCATTTTTCGTCGAAGATTATCTACTGCTGGATTGGTATTTGCAAGAAACAATTTAGTTCTAGCATCAAATAATTGTGCCATATGATTTAGCAAATACGTTTTTCCTGTACCTGCTGCTCCGTATATGAGAGCAACTTTTGAATCTTCAAACATGTTTTCCAGAATAAGTTTTTTCTCTTCACAATTAACGGCTTCTGGATTTTCATTCATCCAATATATAGCATAATTGCGATATCCGGAGATTCCTTCTTTCGATAGACTTATCAGTTCTTCTAATGTTTGTTTTGTATCTTCATAATGCTCATTGATATACACAAAATTCTTACCAAATCGGCATAGATTACGTGAATGATGTGTTCGATATAATTTGCGATTATGTTCTGTAATAAGATGATCAATATCTCCAAGATGCTCTACTTCTTCAATTTTTGTATAAAGGTGTCCATATGAGCTTGTATTATTTTGCAAATATTTTGCTAAAAGCTGTGACCCATTATTTAATGTTGGAATGCAACCAAAAATATCCTGCATTTCAGGATTATGACCTATTAATGAAGTACAAAAGGGCATTGTTTCAAAAGGCATAGAACCATATTGTAGTTTAAGGTTAGATAAATATCTATTCTCCTCATCGCATAACTGGCTCTTTATCACTTTATTTCGCATAATATATGATAAATATCTAAGTATATTTGCACCTTGCTCATTCCTTAAGATTACATTTCTTGCTTTATCTAAGGTATCATAAAATTTTACCGCTCTTGCATTTTGTAAGATTTGAGATTTAATCGCCGCATATTCTATATTGGGAGAAACAATAATATCCGTTATGCTTCCCCCCGTCTTTATAAGATAATTCATTAATCCTTGATACTCTGCAAGTCCCTGACTCATCGCAATAGTATAACCAAATATCTTTGCAAAATTTTTCAGTTCACATGGCCTTATAGACACTTGATAATCAATCAGAATATTTACCGGCATATACTGATTTTCTACTGTAATCTGATCACCCCTTATATCCGCTCTAATCGCATAATGATCTGGCACCATAAATTTAGAAAAAGCTATAAACCGATCGAACTTACTTGACACATCGTTAGCGGGAATCAATGTATTCTCATAATATATTTTTCCGTCCACAATCACTGGTTTTGAACGCATTACGTAAAGTCTTTCATTTCTACCGTAATCCACAAAGCTGTAAGTTTTCTCAAGACAATTCATCACAGCTCTATAATATCCTATAACTGCCTTGTCCATATTTACTGGAAACTTATCAATATTATGAAGTATTTCCAATCCAAATTCTCTTTTTGCAAACTCACGAAGTATCATGTAATATTCAAAATACTTTATTGCAAGTCGTTCAGCCCCATCAGCATCCGGTGTGTAATGTGACTTGGATTCCTGTAAAAACCCATGAAATTTTCTCAAAAACAAATATTTATTATCATGCTTTATGTACTCTAAAGCTGCAGGAATTGTCTTCCAATCAGCCATAATATCTGTACCATTTCCATACCCTTTGACTGCAATATGCTCAACAAGATTTCTAGACTGAGCCAAAAGATTCTGTGAAACAATTGCTCTTGTCACACCGGTAAGATCCAGCAAATCAATGTTACTACAAATTGTTTTGTCTATATTTATAATCTGTTTATCAATATTTAACATAGGTTATTATCTTTTACACATCCTTTCCCGTATTGCTTTCTTAATATAGGTATCATCTCCATTATATACCAATAACTTAGATATCTCAAAGTATTTGGCTATTTTTCTACAGCAAAATGCACTCACTTATAAATGAGTGCATTTTAATATAGATTATTTTGTTCTATTAAGTAAACAAACGGTCTCTACATGCTCCGTCCAAGGAAACATATCCACCGGAACCGCCTTTTCAGCTTTATATCCTTTCATCTTCAAATACTTCAAATCTCTTTCCAACGTAATCGGATTACAAGAAATATAGACAACCTTCTTAGGCTTTAAGAGCACCAGTGCATCCATAAACTTCTCATTGCTGCCGGTTCTTGGAGGGTCCATAAATACGACATCCGCGGATGCTTTCTGTTCTGCCATCTGGGTCATGAAGTCTCCGGCATCATTTTTATAGAACTCAATGTTCTTTGTTTCATTAAGCTTAGCATTTACATTGGCATCTTTTACAGCATCCTTATTAAGCTCAACTCCAATTACAGATTTCGCGTGATCCGCAGCAACAATTCCAATAGTTCCAATACCGCAGTATGCATCAATTACAGTTTCTTCACCGGTCAGCCCAGCCATCTCAATTGCTTTAGCATAAAGCACTTCGGTTTGCTCTGGATTAACCTGGTAGAAGGATTTAGGAGAAATACGGAAGGTTTTTCCGCATAACTGGTCTTCTATATAACCCTTACCATAGATAACCTGTTCCTTATCTCCTAGTACCATACTGGTTTTTTTATCGTTTACATTAATAACAATCGTCGATATCTCTGGATGCTCTTTTAAAAGTGCTTTTATAAAGTTATTCTTTGATGGTAATATTGGTGAGCTTAATACGAGCACTACCATTATCTCACCGGAAGCAAAGCCAGTTCTTATCAGAACATGGCGCATAAGCCCATAACCCGAATCCTCATCATAAGTTTTAATTTTAAAGGATTTTAACATTCCTCGGATGGAAGCAATAATTTCATCTGCCTTCTGATTATGAATGTGACAACTTTCAATTGGAATGACACGATGTGTTCCTGTCTCATAGACACCAGAAATAGGATTTCCTTTTCTGTCATGGTCAAATACTACATGAACCTTATTACGGTAATGCTCTGGTTTCTTCATTCCTATAATCGGTTGTACTTTACAGTAATCCTTTAA
Source organism: Mobilitalea sp. (assembly GCA_047606065.1). Classification (GTDB taxonomy): domain Bacteria; phylum Bacillota; class Clostridia; order Lachnospirales; family Lachnospiraceae; genus Mobilitalea. The sequence goes on along the minus strand of JASGEU010000022.1, from coordinate 887 downwards.
TAAGGCTTCAACTTTCTTTTGCTTAGCTTTTAGCTCTGATTCATAACTTTCTTCGCCATAATCACAGCCGCCACATCCCCTTATATAGGTACATTCGTCATTATTTATTGTTTTTTTTTTAGAAAAACCGTTATCGTCATTATATCTTCCAGCCATTGTGCCATATACTCCGCCATCATTTCTACCTGGCTTAGCTTTACGTTCACCATTATAACTCTTAGCTGGCTTTTCTACATGCTCACTGTCATAATTTTGTACTGGCTTATCGTTACGATAAACTCCATATCTTTTTACAGGTATCTCACTCTGTTCACCTTCATAACTTCTTGCTGGCTTTTCCCTACGTCTATCATCAACGCTTCTTCCTGCCTTTGCACCTTGTCCATTGTCATAGCTTCTACCTGGTTTTTTATCAAATCCACCACTATAGTTTCTTTCTGGTTTGGCACCACGGTCACCTTCATAACTTCTAGAAGGCTTCTCACTGCGATCATTATCATAGCTTCTTACCGATTTCTCACTACGATCACTATCATGGCTTCTTGCTGGCTTATCACTTCGTCTATCGTCATAGCTTCTTTCAGATTTTGCTCCATGTCCGCCCTCATAGCTTCTACCTGGTTTTTTATCAAATCCACCACTATAGTTTCTTTCTGGTTTAGCACCACGGTCACCTTCATAACTTCTAGAAGGCTTCTCACTACGATCATTATCATAACTTCTTGCTGGCTTTTCACTTCGTCTATCATCAAAGCTTCTTCCTAACTTTGCACCATATCCATTGTCATAGCTTCTACCTGGCTTTTTATCAAATCCGCCACTAAAGTTTCTTTCTGGCTTAACACTACGATCTCCATCGTAGCTTCTTACCGATTTCTCACTACGAT
>JASGEU010000021.1:0-23134 GCA_047606065.1 Mobilitalea sp. | reverse complement strand
CCATGATTAATAAATCTTGAACAGGTGAAAGCAACAAGAACTGCAAGTAATAGAGGAGCAGCCATTAAAATTCCTGCTATAGCGAGCGAAAAACCGAGTGTATATTGAAAATAAATCATCATATAGGGGAAATAAATATTAAAGCTGATAAAGAACAAGGTAAAGGAGGCAATGACAAGCAGCAATTCACGGTTTTGAAATAGAGAGGTCCGCTGAAATAGAGATTTAATAAAAGATAGTAAGCCGCTACTATTTCTGTTTGGTACGACATCCTCATGGTCTTTCAGAGTGAAGATAGAGAAGATTCCAACCAAAGATACCAGTACTCCAAATACAACAAAGAATGCAAAATAGTCAAATAGTTCAATTATAGCGGCACAGCCTATCGTTCCGATAATTGTAGCCAGAACCGGTTGAGCAGCAATGACGGCACCAAGCTGACCGCGGTTATGTTCATTTGAAATATCAGTCGTCCAGGTCATAAATCCACTGTCATTTGCCATAGAACCAAAGAAACTCATAATTGCATCCATTGCAATAACTGCAACTGCAGCCAGCAATAAAGGATTTTTGGGTACAAACTCCGTAGCACCAAAAGCAATGGTTAGAACACCCCAGAGAATGTAGCCAATGCTGATAAAGGGTTTTCTGCGACCAAGACGATCACTGATAGTACCCATCCAGAAAGTAGAAAGGGTAGTAACCGCAGCACTAATCCCCACCATCCAGGCAACTATGGAGGGTTCCGGTGCAATTTTAGTATAAACAAAAGTATTAAATAATTGATTTTCTACATTCCAGCAAAGTTGTCCGGCTAGTCCAACAATCCAGATTAAAACCCAGTTGCGGCGACTGATACTATGGGTCAAAGCTTGCACTTCCTTTCATAATTTGATATATTTTAACTATATTTACTTTAGCATAATATAACAGCTTTTACAATATTAGGGCTAGCACATGAAACAATAGATATGGAGGATTTCATTTGAAATTAATTAACAAGCCAGAAATTAAGTTAATAGAAAAATTAGATCAAAAGACGTATGATTTAATTGATGAATTACAAAACGAGTGCCTTAGTTTTGAACGAGTGGCACTTAAACTGGAACTCGATTATAAACTTGCAGCTGCAAAAGAAATGGAAGGTAAAAAAGAGCGGAATGTAATCGATGAATTTCTTTGTTTTAATGGAGAAAAGTTAATCGGATATATAGGAATCTGTGGCTTTGGAGGAGTAGGTGAGCAGCTTGAAATTACTGGTATGGTGCATCCCCAGTACCGCAGACAAGGCATTTTTACAGAGTTATATCAGGAAGTATTAAAGGAGTGCAGACGCAGAAAGGTAAGTAACTTCCTTTTATTATGTGATAAAGAGTCCTTACCTGGTCAGAGCTTTATAAAAAAAATAAACGCTGTCTTTAAAAATTCCGAATTTGAAATGTACCTGAATAAAGAAATTGTGTTTAATGAAGAATTACTTTGTGGCATTACTTTTCAAAAAGCAACAAATGAGGATGCATTAGAAGTAGAAAAACAGAACAGAATTTATTTTTCCGATCATCCCAGCTGTTTAGAAGCAGAAGGAACAGATGCTGCTGCGAATAGTGAGGATATTCAGGAGGAGTTACTTCTTCCTGAAGAGGAAGAGAAAAGAGGTCTGTTGATTTACCTTGCAAAGAAAAATGGTAAGATAGTTGGCAAGGTACATCTACAGGTAAATACACTGGTTGGAGGAATCTATGGTGTGGGTGTGTATCCGGAGTATCGTGGCAAGGGATACGGTAGAGCAGTCCTTTTGTTTGCTGTACAAGAATTCAAAAGAAGAAATGTAGAGCAAGTAGTGCTTCAGGTATCAGCAGTTAATCCGACAGCACTTGGACTATATCAGTCCTGCGGTTTCTGTATTACTTCAACTATGGATTACTATACTGTAAGGGTTGAATAAATGAGAATTATTATATCACCGGCAAAAAAGATGAAAGATAGCTCGGACATCTTTGAGTATTCAAGGCTGCCCGTATTTCTAAGTAAAACAGAACTTCTTCTGAAGCAGCTTAGCAAATTAAAGTATAACAAAATAAAAGAGTTATGGAATTGCAATGATGAAATTGCACAATTAAATTATAAAAGAATTCAAAACATTGATTTAAATAATAAGTTAACCCCTGCAATTTTTTCTTATGAAGGAATTCAGTACCAATATATGGCACCAGGGGTATTTGAATCAAAGGAACTTTCTTATATCGAAGAGCATCTTAGGATTTTATCCGGTTTTTATGGTATGCTAAGACCTTTTGATGGAGTAACACCATATCGATTAGAAATGCAAGCCAAATTAAAAGGACCGAAATTCAAAAATCTATATGAATTCTGGGGAAATCAACTTGCCAAACAATTATTTTCGGAAAGCAGTTGTATACTTAACCTGGCTTCCAAGGAATATAGTAAATGCATTACACCATATTTAAACGAGGGTATTCGTTTTATCACCTGTATATTTGGTGAATGCAAAGATGATAAGATTGTGGAAAAGGGTACCCAGGTAAAAATTGCACGGGGTGAAATGGTTCGTTTTATGGCGGAAAATAACATTATCGACCCGGAGAAAGTGAAGGAATTTGATCGTTTAAATTATCAATATTCAGAAGCTCTTTCAAGTGATACCAGCTATGTATTTATTAAGAAGATAGAGATAAATTAGTAATAACTGAAAGCAAGCTTTCTATCTTAAGGTATTAGTAACAGTTCAGCCATAAGCTCGATTTCGCTTCGCTGCATCTCGCTTGGGCAGAGCGCCCTACAAGTTTATCATGCAATATGTTTTGAAAGCAAGTTTTCATACTTAAGGTATTAGCAACAGTTTAGCCATAAGCTCGATTTCGCTTCGCTGCATCTCGCTTAGGCAGAGCGCCCTACAAATTTTTAATACAATAGGTATTTGAAAGCAAGCTTTCATACCTATTGTATTAAAAACTTGCATGGCTAAACTGTTACTAATATGGTAAAACCTTGTAAAATTATATTGACATTTTAATAACGACGTGCTACTCTTGGTTCAAGAGTTAGATATATCTAACTGCTTATTAATATAGTTGCTGCTTATTGATATGTTTAGAAGCATCGTTTTGTTTTGATTTTTACGAGTTTTATGATACATATTCATAAGATAACTTGATATACTGATAGAAAGAACCATTTTAAGTCTCCTGATACAAGGGAGATTTTATTGGCAAGCAATGTTAGGTAAATCTAACATCAAAAACCTGTTCATTCCAGTATATCAATAGAATGGAGAATTATATGGAATATGTAAATACAAATGTTGCAATTCTTCAAGCAGAGTTTTTAAAGAAAATCCGATGTCTTAGGTGCGAGGAATATTTACGAAGATACTTTTTATACAATGCATCACCTGTAATACAGAAGGTAAAGCCATCAGTTCTTTTAAATATGAAAAGAGAATGTGAATCTAAGTGGCAGGAGATCGTAAGTGAATTTTGCCATTATACAGGACTTTGCAGCTTTGAACTCAATTACCTTGAAGATAATGTTTTAATATTGCTATTTGATCAAACAGAACTGCAAAAAGTATTTCAAAATGATACTGCCCAAAATATCTTAACCCAATATGGTTATTCGTCCTCCTGGAGCTTAAAGGATAAACTTTTTTATCTGGAAAAGAGATTTGAAGATGCAGATGATTTTCCTCATGAAGTGGGAGTTTTCCTTGGTTATCCTCCTATGGATGTTAAAGCTTATATTGAAAATAACGGACAAAATCAATGCGGTACTTATTACTGGAAGGTTTATCATGATGAGGAAAATGCAAGAGAAGCATTTCAAAGGATTGATAATGCAAAGATTAAAGCAATCAACATTCTAACAAGGCAAGTAACTTGGTTGCAAGCAGCAAATTTGTTAAAACAGCCTCAGGCTGTTACACATGCTTAGAAGGGAGATTTATATTATGAAGATTAGTATTATCTATTGGAGTAGTACAGGAAACACACAGAGTATGGCAAAATACATCAAAGAGGGGGCAATTGAGGCAGGTGCTGAAGTTAATTTGAAGGAAGTTTCCAGTGCAAGTTCTGCAGATATTGATTATGATGTTGTAGTGTTAGGATGTCCTTCGATGGGGGATGAGGAGTTAGAAGACGGAGAATTTGCACCATTTCTTGATTCAATTGAAGCTTCTCTGGCTGGTAAAAAGGTAGCACTATTTGGTTCCTATGACTGGGGTGACGGCCAATGGATGAGAGACTGGGATAAGCGAATGATTGCTGCAGGTGTTACTCTGGTTACAGAGAGCCTAATTGTTAATTTAACTCCAGAAGGTGATGAATGCAGAGCGTTTGGTAAAGCATTGGTTCAGTAATGTGAAATAGATTATTTACATAAAAAAGTATGGGTTAATATGGCAAGTCAGTGAGATACTACTGGTTTGCCGTATTTTTGTATCTTCTTTTCATAACTCCTACATATTATTATCACAAATAATACACACAAAAGGCGTAAGATTCTGCTAAGGGTATTTACTACTTTTTAAGGAGATTATGTGATGAAGAGAAAAATTAATTTAATTGTGGTTGTTCTGCTGATTTTGTCCATGCTGGCAACTGCGTGCAGCTCAAAACAAAAAGGGGATTCCGCAGATAAGGATACGGAGAAATCAACTATTAACGATGGTGAGCAGAGCAGCATACCAACAACAGAATATGCAAGTCAAATAGATAAGACTACTATTATGAGCTTTGCAATTAGTGTTGATGAAGAAGAATGGCAAGGAATGTTGGATAATGCGACAGCTGAGGAGTATATACCTGCTGATGTAACAATTAATGGAACCATGATTAAAAATGTTGGCATTCGTCCAAAAGGAAATTCAAGTCTTAGCTCAATCGCTCGTGATGATACGACGGATCGTTATAGTTTTAAAATTAAGTTTGATGAGTATGTGGATGGACAAACCTGGCTTGGGCTGGATAAAATTGTGTTAAATAATAACTATTCGGATGCAACTTCCATGAAAGAGTACCTAAGCTACGATATTATGTCCTACATTGGCGTGGATGCACCACTTTTTGCTTATGCAGATATTACGGTAAATGGTTCTGCCTGGGGCTTTTATTTGGCTGTTGAGGACATCGATAACGGCTATCTGGCACGTGTAAAAAATGATGAAGGTGAACTCTATAAACCAGATACTATGGATATGGGTGGTATGCAATTTAATATCAATGGTCAAAAAGGTGCAGCAGATGGTACAACAGACGGCACAATGACCCCACCGACAATTACTGATGGTAACTTTAACGGAACTTTCCCGCCTGACATGTCTTCTTATGGTAATGATAGTTCAGTAGGCGCGGCACCTGGAGTACCTAATCAAGATCAAACAGGAACAGATGGAGTTCAAAATAATGCAGAAGAACCCCAGACTGATGAAAATCAGTCAAAGAAAAATGATAATCAAGCACAAATTGATGATAGTCAGCAAGGGATGGGATTTGGAAATCAAAAAGGTAATCGAACAATGGGCTCAGATGACGGCGTTGCATTAATTTATTCGGATGATAATCTGGATAGCTATTCCTCCATCTTTGATAATTCAGAAACTAAGACAGATGAAGAGGATCAAAAAAGAGTAGTAGAGGCAATTAAGAATTTAAATCAAGGTACGGATTTAGAGACTTATGTAGATGTGGATGCAGTATTACGTTATCTTGCAGCGCATACTGTGGTCGTAAATCTGGACAGTTATTCCAGTAATATGGGGCACAACTATTATCTTTATGAAAATGAAGGTAAAATAAGTATCCTTCCCTGGGATTATAATATGGCCTTTGGCGGATTTCAATCCGGAGATGCTTCCGATGTTGTAAACTTTCCAATCGATACCCCTGTTTCTGGCGTTGATTTAGAAGATCGTCCGTTGATAGCAAAACTTCTTGAGGTACCAGAGTATTTAGAAAAGTATCATTCATACCTGCAAGAAATTGTTGATGGATGTTTTAGCGATGGTAAGTTTGAGCAAAAGATAGAAGAATTGAAGACTTTAATCTCAGATCATATCAAAAATGATGCCTCAGGTTTCTATACCTATGAAGAGTATGAAGCCGCAGTCACGCAACTGGAATTACTTGGGTCCCTTCGTGGAGAAAGTATTCAAGGTCAGTTGGATGGTACCATAGGTTCAACAACACAAGAGCAGCAAGCCGAACCGGATAAATTAATTGATACCTCATCAATAGACATGTCTGCACTTGGCAATGGCGGTGGTATGGGTAATTGGAATAATAGTTATACAGGAGGAATGGGTAACTGGAATGGTATGGGAGGAGGCTTTGGTAATCTCCCCGACGGTATGGATATGAATACCTTACAAAAAGCAATGGAAATTATACAAGCAGCCGGAGATAATGAGTTAACAGAAGAACAGGTAACAGAGCTTCATAATCTAGGGCTTACAGATGAGCAAATAGAAGAATTTAAAAACATGCCTGCACAGGGAAGAGATTTTCAACGCAGATAATTTTAGAATAATAAAAATATCTTGAACAATTTTCATAACAGGAAGGAACATACCAACATATATTGTATTAAGTATAAAAATCGACATATTAATACTTTGCAATGATGGAGGTGTTGTGAATGAATGAATATTTACTAGGGTTAACAGGGCGTATCGTCACGCCCTATAACCCTATTTATAATGAGGCAAGAAATGGATTTAACAGAGCAATTTCCAGGTATCCACTGATAATTGTCTATTGCCAAGGTAAGCGAGATGTGTCAAATGCAATTCTATGGGCAAGAAGAAATGAGGTTGCAATACGAATTCGCAATGGGAAACACAATTATGAAGGATACTCGAATGGAGACTCTGCCTTAATCATTGATGTAAGTGAAATGAATGGTATTAAATTTGACTCTTCCTCTAAGCTGCTATATCTGGAGGGAGGAGTTACAAACCAGCAGGTATATAATTTTATATCCTCCAGACAATATCCCTTCCCAGGAGGTACGTGTCCTACGGTGGGGGTCAGCGGCTATGTATTAGGTGGCGGCTGGGGACTCTCTTGCAGGTTATTGGGATTGGGCTGCGACAGCTTAATTGAAATAGAACTAATCGACTATGAAGGCAGTACGATAGTAGCAAATCGTAATCAAAACAGTGATCTGTTCTGGGCTTGCTGTGGTGCTGGGGGAGGAAATTTTGGAGTTATTGTTTCGATGACTTTTACTTTACCACCAAGAATCGACCAAGTTACGCTAATTGAGATAGATTATCTAAATGTGAAACCAAGTGTACAGAGAGAGTTTTTAAATCTTTGGCAGAATTGGTTGGAAGGTGCAGATCCAAGAATAACACTCATATCCAGAATCTATCATACTGTAGAAGAGGGGCTATCCATGTTAGTTCGAGGTATATTCTATGGTGAACTCGAGGAAGCAAAGGAACTGATGAAAGAATTTATTTCAATTGAATCAGCACAATATAATATTGAGACCATGAGTTTTCTTGAGGCAGTGACCATTATTGGCAGTAGCTATCCAGCCTATGAAAAATTTAAATCAGTAAGCAGATTTGTTTTACGTAAGTTTACAGTAAATGAAATTGAACAATTAACCGGCATGTTAAGAGTATTGCCCAATGGGTCCGAATTTGCAGGCTTATCCATGTATGCACTTGGTGGAAGGGTAAGTGAAGTACCAAGAGATGCTACGGCTTTTTATTATAGGAATGCCAGATATATAATATGGTTAGAAACTATTTGGGAAGAAAATCAGTATGCAGAAGACAATAGTTTATGGATTGCAGAGAACTTTCCATATTTGCAGAGTATTACAACAGGCTCCTACGTTAATTTTCCATACAGTGAATTACCTGATTATCAATGTGAATACTTTGGAGACCATGTGAAGGAGCTTATTCGAATTAAACTGAAATATGATCCTCAAAATATATTCTCATTTCCACAAGGTATTTTACCTGATTGTTACCAATATATTAATGGTACTATTTCATCGATAGATAATAGTTTATTACAAAAGAGAGAAGAATCAGAATTTAATAGCATAGAACAGGAAAAGTCAATAGATAATTCAAATAGTACAATTAAGCCTAACTATCGTGGCTTTCGCTATGTTAATAAAACAGAATAATTCAATAAAGCCTCCTTCTGAAATTGGATTACATTTCGTAATTCATTTTAAAAGGAGGCTTTTTAATCTAGTAATTTGACGCATTGTGCAAAAATTAACAATAGTATTAAATTCCGTTGTAAATATTTACGAAAAAGAATAATTATTCAACTTAAGTATTTAGCTAATAATACAAAAATACTAGTAAATATTTTAAAATAATATACAATTTTTACTAATTACCACTTGATTTCCATAAACTGGGATGATAAAATAAACTTACAACGAAGGAGAAGTATAAGTAGGACTAGGGTTATAAAGTTTAACGTTAAACTGTTTGCGAATTACAAAATTCACATAGATGAATAATAGGGAATTCCAGATTAATTACTGCAAGCGCTGCAGTAGAGAAGGAGGGATAAAGGAGGGAAAGCTTTCCGGGTATCGGAATGACGGAGGAAAGCAAGGGGAAGAATGGCATTGCAACCGGGGCATGTTATTTTTCCTTAGGCAGCCAGTAAATTAAAATTTGAAATGGAGGGTAATTATGAAACAAAATCAAAGAAAACTGTTAACAGTTTTAATCGTGTTTGCATTGGTAATTAGCCAGATATTTGTATATGTTCCTGAAACGCATGTAAAAGCAGCAGATACTGCAAATCTAGCATTAGGGAAAACAGTAACAGCCAATAATTATAATCAGACTTATGTGGCTTCTAATACAAATGACGGTAATGTAAATACCTATTGGGAAGGGGCTGCAAATTCCTTTCCTAATATTCTTACTGCAGATTTAGGAAGCAGTCAATCCGTTTATAAAGTTATATTAAAATTAAATTCTTCCTGGGAACAAAGATCGCAAACAATAAGTGTTTTGACTAGTACTGATAATACAAATTATACCACAGCTGTTGCATCAACAGCATATACCTTTAATCCTTCAAGTTCCAATATAGTGACAATCACTTTTAATCAGGTGAATGCCCGTTATATAAGACTTCAATTTACTGCTAATAATAAAGCAGTTGGAGGACAAGCAGCTGAATTTGAAATCTATGGAACGACAGGAACTGGAACAGGTACACTGGATCTAATTGTTACTGATATTAGCTGGTCTCCTGCAAATCCTTCCGCAGGAAATAGCGTACTATTTTCAGCAACAATAAAAAATCAGGGTACCGGTGCAACACAAGCAGGCGTTATTAATGGTGTAAGCTTCTCTGTAGATGGAACACAGGTAAGCTGGTCGGATAACAATACTTCTTCTATTGCGGCTGGAGCATCAGTGACTGTTACAGCAACTGGTGGTCCAAGTGGTACATCTTCCTGGACGGCAACTTCTGGTACTCATACAGTAACCGCCTGGGTGGATGACGTTAATAGAATCAGTGAATCCAATGAAAGCAACAACCAGTACAGTGAAAGTATTACCATATCTGGCAGCTCAGGTGGCGGTGGAACACCGGATCTGATTGTAACCGATATAACCTCTTCACCAGCTTCTCCATTGACGGGCAATGCAACCACTTTTTCTGCAGTAGTTAAAAATCAGGGAACAGGTGCAACAGCGGCAGGAACAATCATTGGTGTAAGTTTCTTCATTAACGATACACAGGTAAGCTGGTCGGATAATACCACTTCTTCTCTAGCTGCAGGTGCATCAATAACCCTTACAGCAAATGGCGGACCTTCCGGTAATGCAACCTGGACGGCTACAACCGGAAACCATAGAGTAAGAGCTTACGTAGATGATGTAAACAGAATCACCGAGACAGATGAAAATAATAACCAGTATTCAGAGAGTTTATCAGTAACAACTTCACCAATGCCTGATATGGTGGTATCAAGTTTAACGTTAACCCCTTCTGCACCTACAGCTGGAGATAGTATAAGCTTTAGTGCAGTAGTTAAAAATCAAGGCAATGCTGCAGGAGCACCAGGCGTATTGGCAATTGGCGTTGACGGAACTTCAGTTTATACATCAACAAATAATACGACTTCTTTAAGTGCCGGAGCTACAACTACCGTTACAGGTACTATTGCAGGACTTACAGCAGGAAGTCATACAATTACAGCAACGATTGATAATTCAGGTACGACAACAGAAAGCAATGAGACCAATAACACCTACAGTACAAACCTTACGGTTAATCCCAAGGCTGGTATTGATTTTGTAGTTACTTCTGTTAATTATTCGCCTTCCTATGTAACAGTAGGCAACGCAGTTACTTTTAATGCGGTTGTAAAGAATCAGGGAACAGTAGCCGGTGCAGTTGGGACGGTTGCTTTCTTGGTGGACGGAGTTCAGGTAGCAGCATCAGCTAACAGTTCGACGTCGATAGCAGCAGGCGGCACTTTAACGGTTACAGCAACTTCAAACTGGACCGCGACCACAGGAACCCATGTAATTACTGCCAAAGCGGATAGCCTAAATGCAGTTACCGAAACGGATGAAACGAATAATACGTTAAATTCAAATCTGACAGTAGGCAGCGGCGGAAGAGGAGCAACAGTTCCTTATACCAGATATGAATCAGAAGATGCTCAAATAGGCGGTGGAGCGGTACTTCGTACAGCACCTGATTTTAACTATGCATTAATTGCATCAGAAGCTTCTAATCAGGCTTATGTAGCACTTCCTTCCAACGGATCTTATGTAGAATGGACAATCAATCAGGGTGGAGCAGGTGTAAACATGAGGTTTACCCTCCCGGATACTTCCAACGGTATGGGGCAAAATGGTTCCTTAGACTGTTATGTTAATGGAACGAAAGTATCAACCATCAGTTTGACTTCATATTATTCCTGGCAGTACTTTATCGGTGACCAGCCTGGAGATGCTCCAAATGGAGGTCAGGCAGCTTTCCGCTTTGATGAAATACACTGGAAGCTTGCAACGGCTTTAAAAGCAGGTGATAAACTTCGTATTCAGAAGACAAATGGAGACAGCCTGGAATATGGTGTTGACTTTGTTGAAGTGGAACCTGTACCTTCCGCTATTTCACAGCCTGCAAACTCACTTTCAGTAACTGCTTATGGTGCTATAGCTAATGACAGCGGAGATGATTTAAATGCTTTCAATGCTTGCGTAAGTGCAGCTGTTTCTCAAGGTAAGTCTGTTTATATACCAGCAGGTAACTTTAATCTGGGCGGTATGTGGACAATATCTGCGAATAATATTACCATAACCGGTGCTGGTATATGGTACACCAATATTCAGTTTACTTCACCAAATGCAGCCAGCGGCGGTATTTCCTTTAGAATTACCGGTACCGTTGATTTTGGTCATATGTATATTAATTCTATGTTAAGAACCAGATACAATCAGAATGCAATCTATAAATGCTTTATGGATAACTTTGGAACCAACTCCAAAATACATGATTTCTGGGAAGAGCATTTTGAATGTGGTTTCTGGGTTGGTGATTATGCCCATACTCCTGTAGTAGTAGCAGATAATCTACTAATCGAAAACGGCAGAATAAGAAATAACCTGGCTGATGGTGTTAATTTCTGTCAAGGAACGAAGAATTCCACAGTTCGTAACTGTAATGTTAGAAATAACGGTGATGACGGTCTTGCAATGTGGCCGGACAGTACTATGGGTGCACCAATGGAGGTGAATAACTCCTTCCTTTATAATACCATAGAAAATAACTGGAGAGCTGCAGCAATCGCAATCTTTGGAGGTTCCGGTCATAAGGCACAATACAATTATATCAAAGACTGCTTTATGGGTTCCGGTATTCGTTTGAATACTGTATTCCCTGGATATCATTTTGAAAATAATACGGGTATTCTATTCTCAGATACTACGATTATTAACAGTGGTACAAGTAAAGATTGTTATAATGGCGAAAGAGGAGCAATTGATCTGGAAGCTTCCAATACCAGCATCAAGAATATAACCTTTGAGAATATTGATATTATAAATACCCAGCGAGATGCCATTCAGTTCGGTTATGGCGGAGGTTTCAGTAACATTGTATTTAAGAATATCAATATTAACGGTACAGGAAAGGATGCAATTACAACCTCAAGATTCTCAGCGCCTCATCTTGGAGAAGCAATTTTTACTTACACCTCCAATGGTTCTGCAACCTTTATTAATCTGACCACCAGTAATATTGAGGCTCCGGAGAAATATTTGATTATGAACGGATTTAATATAACGTTCCAATAATTAAGGTTCAAACGGTAAAATTTCTTTCGCATCTTCACAGGTATGAAGGGGACAGTGTAATTAGTACTTTGCGGTAGTATTTCTATCGGCTGAATACAAAGGAGCCTGATTTCAGGAAACTGAAATCAGGCTCTATATGATATTTGAGTCAACATTTGGAGTTTAACTCGTATTTGTTTTAGCAAGTGATTTATCCGTCACCCATTGCGACAGTTTGACGTTATCCTGCTTCTATGATTTTTATCTTAGTTTGTATCTTTGACAATCAATGTTTCGTCTATTTATCAATCCTTAAATTCTAATCCAGGAACTGGAATTTTCCATTTGGAGTCAAGGGAAGCTAATTTCTTGCCACCATCATGACCATGGATTCCAGGAAGGCAAATCTGTTGATTCTGTAATAATTTAATGCAAAGGTAAACTACAGACTTATCAGTATAATCTTGGAATTCTTCCTCATTCTTAAAGCCTTCGATAGGTGTGCCACAGTCATCAATATTTGCATCAAATACTGCAGACCATTCAAGTTCACAATAAACTGGTTCGTTAAAGATTTCAATATTGGATCTATCAGCTTCTCTGAAATTCTTACCCATAATCTTAGGATCAAAGTATCTAGCAACCTGAGCAGCAGGATTAGGGGAAATTTTAGGACGATTATCACAAAAATCAACCTTAGTATATGCTTTAAAAGGAATATGAACGGTGGTATCTTTAATAGATCCAGCAATAGCATTGCCTTTTGCACAGCTTCTTGTAGCATATTCAATATTTGCTCTAATATAACCTTCAATAAATACTTTATCTGTCGGAGGTATATATCTGCACTGTGTTAAGAAGATCTGCTTCTCAACTCTCTTTATCTCGTAAGAACGTTCGTTCAATCTAATTCTAGATTCTGTATCGAGCTGTACAATGAATTCGGCAAGAACCTTAGGAACTTTTACGTCTCCTCCAGCCCATGGGTAATTTTCTGCGTTAGACAAGGTATCGGATTTTACAACAGCAGCATTACAATTAGTACCATTTCCATTACCATTACAGTCGCCGCCAACAATACTCGTAGATTTTACAACAGCAGAATCATGATGTTTATCCATATATAACTCTCCTTTAATTTAGATGTTGTGGATATTTGTTATCCTAATATAATTTATTCGTATGTAATAAAAAGGTGTATAAATTTGTAGAAAAAGATAAAATAAAAAATAGAAAGAAAGAATTAGAAGGAAATATATAATATTTACAGTTATAAATAGAAGATAAAACGACAAGGAATTCCTTTCTTATTTAAAAAAATATAGTTTTAACAAAAATAAAAGCAGATTAGTAACTATGAAGTTCAAATAATAAGATAAAAGTATTAAGAGAAAATACTTGTGCAATCCATGGTTTTTGATATAATTAAGCTATTAATTGTAAAAATATTTCTACAGGGAAAATTAAAAGACGCAAGCATAATATTGAATTTATTTAACTAGGATAAGATAATAACCTTATCCTGTCACTTTAAAGATAAGGTTACCTGATATAAGGAGGTTATTATGTCAGAAATTCGAGGAATTACAAGTTTAAATAGTAACTCAATCATTAATAATACAACAAAAAAAACAGAGAATAAGGATTTTGCTTCTTATTTAGGAGAGTCTAAAAGCATGGATGAGATATTTCAAGAGGCATCCAAGGAATATAATGTGCCGATTGAACTATTAAAGGCGGTTGGTAAAGCAGAATCCAATTTTAATGCCAAAGCAGTATCCAGATGTGGTGCTCAGGGTGTTATGCAGTTAATGCCGGCAACTGCAAGAGAATTAGGAGTATCTGATTCTTTTGATGCAGAGCAGAACATTATGGGAGGAGCGAAATATTTATCAAGACTGCTTAAAAAATATGAGAATAATGCGAGCCTTGCTCTGGCGGCCTATAATGCCGGAAGTGGTAATGTAGCCAAATATGATGGAATTCCACCCTTTAAAGAAACACAGAATTATGTAAAAAAAGTGTTAAATTATATGGGTGATTCAAATCTTGAGGTGCTTGAAACAACTTCAAAGAATAGTTCAAAAACTGGTGCAGCAACCAATGATACCGGGGTACAGCAAAATTATTCCTACACACCGTTGGATGCAAATTCTTCTGCAGATCCACTGGAGGTACTTTCAAACCTGTTTACCTATGATGACTATATGCGATTCCTGGATCTGTTTTTTGAAGATACGGATGAGGAAGAAGCTAATAAAACGAGTAATCTGGAGGAGGAAAAGAGCTCATCACTTACAAAAAATATACAATATAATGCAACTGCACTTAATTTACTTAAAAATCAAAATATACAATAACTTTTAATAGGATTAATTATTAAAAAACACATTCTGTCAATCACTAATAGTTGTATACCGTCATTGATATCCAAGGTGGCTATGGAGAAATTCTATGAAACAGACATTTGAAGCAGTCATTACACAACATGAAAATATGAATGCCGCCTATATTGAACCACCTTTTTCTGTACCGGAAGTTTTTGGCGCTAAACGAGTAAAGGTGCTTGCAACCTTTGATGGAGTGGAGTATCGTGGCTCATTAATATTTATGGGTGACCGATATTGCATTGGTATGACCCAAGAGATTCGGAATACAATAGGAAAAACCTTTGGAGATAAGGTTCTGGTAACTTTAGAGAAAGATGATGCGGAACGTGTGGTAGAAATGCCTGAAGATTTACAGCAGGCGTTTAATGCTAATCCAAAGGCAGTTAAAGCCTACGAGCAATTGTCCTATACGAAGAAGAAAGAGATTGTTACCGGAATACTACAAGCTAAAAAGGAAGAAACGAGATTAAGCAGGATTACAGCAGCTGTTAATAAACTGAATGGAGAATAAAATAATCAACTTGTTTTAATGTAGTAAAGAAGGGGCGTGTTTATAGATGAGTGATAAGAAACTAGCTGTTATAACAGGAGCTAATTCCGGCATGGGTAAAGCTACTGTAGCTGCCTTAGCGGATCAAGGCTTTCAGGTTGTTATGCTTTGCCGAAACCAGCAAAGGGGAGAAAAAGCATTACAAGAACTTTTGGAGTATGAGAATCGTGATATATGCCTGATGACTTGCGATCTGGGGGATATGCAGAGTATTCGTAATTTTACTGACGAATTTAGAAAACAATACAAGAAGATAGATGTATTAATTAATAATGCAGGTGTGATTACTTTGGACAGAAGAGAGACTGTTGATGGATTAGAGGAACAGTTCGGTGTTAATCATATTGGGCATTTTTTATTAACCTTACGATTACTGGATTTGATGGACCAGGGTAGTCGGATTATAATGGTAGCTTCTGGAGCACATAAAGTTGGAAAAATTCACTTTGATGACATAAATTTAAAAAAGGGATGTCAAATAACCCATGTTATTAAGGCGTATAGCCAATCAAAGCTTGCTAATATTCTGTTTGCACGTGAGCTTGCAAGTCGTGTAAAAAATCAGGGTATTATGGTTAATTCCTGTCATCCTGGTGCTGTTGCAACCTCAATAGGAATTGATCGAAATACAGGGTTTGGTAAGTCAATTACAAGTATATTAAAGCCGTTTTTCCTGACTCCGGAAGATGGTGCCAAATCAGCAATTTATCTTGCTAACTCTGAAGAAGGCGGAAGAGTGAGCGGGAAATATTATTATCTTAATAAAATGACCAAAACCTCAAAGACTGCAAAAAGTAAGGCAACAGCAAAACGCCTGTTTGAATTAAGTGAAGCGATTACCGGAGAAATATTTTCAACAGAATAATAAATAACTTCATTGCAAAAGGCTGGTTTAGAATATGTTCCTAATCCAGTCTTTTGCAATGATATTATTATGTTTATATGGAGAAAATTACCAATATTGAAGAACAATATAACTTAATATATAAATTCTACTGTTACAGAGGCTTCAATATCATTTTGTCCAGGTTCTATTGGTGTGGCAGCTATTTCGCCCCTCATTGCCAAGGAACGGGTATAAGGAATTGGTGCCAAGCTATTTTCTGTAATTAATACAGGAATTGGTTCATTGGGAATTTTTAGGCTGGAGCCGATTCCTTTCGCTTTATTAATAGCATTTCTTACAGCAAGATTAAGAGCTTGTTGGTAATAAAGTTCTGGTTTTGATATGTCAAAACGGATTGATTCAACAATATTAGCTCCATTTTTTACTGCGGTATCAATGACCGTGCCCACACGAGCAATGTCACCAGTTGTAACTTCAAATACATTTCGCACCTGATACCCTTGATTAATTCGCTGACCATTTTGGAAATCCACCAATTGATCAATTTGATATTGTACAGTTTGGATATCTGTAATTCCAAGTTGTTTTAAGCCCTGTAATACTTGCTGGCTTATTCTTGCATTCTCCATTTGAGCTGCGGTAACTGATTCTCCATTGGTTAAAACTCCAAGCCGTAAGCTTGCAAAATCAGGGGACACAGATACCTGGCCCTTGCCGTTAAGTACCATTTTCCTTTGAGAGCTGTGTGTATCATCTTTGTATGCTGGCATAGGACGATTCTCCTTAAGGTTCTATCATAGTATATGTGTGAAGTCACTTGAATGATTCATTCATAGCAGAACTGTTACAATTTTTTTGATTTATCAAGTAATATTAAGAAAAATCATGTACTGCAAAGTATATATGCTTATAAATAATAGTGGGTCAGATGGCTATTTTAAAATGATATAGATTAATTATGAAAACAGTTTTATAACAAGAATATATAATTTGAAGTAGAAAAGGAGCAGCCTGATATGCAGCAGATAGAATCAGTTTTAAAGAAACAGCGAAGTTTTTTTAATCAGGGTAATACAAAAGAAATTGCTTTTCGTATTAAGTATCTAAAACGGTTGGAAGAGGTGATACGTTCAAATGAGAAAGATATATTAGAGGCTTTAAAGAAGGATTTGAATAAAGCTCCCTTTGAAGCATATGCTACGGAAATCGGCATTGTATTAGAAGAGCTGCGTTTTACGATTAAGCATTTGCGAGGCTGGGCTACACCCAGAAGAGTCAGAACTTCACTTGTCAATTTTATATCTTCAAGTATAGTTTATCCGGAGCCATATGGAATCGCTTTAATTATTTCTCCGTGGAATTATCCCTTTCAGTTAACGTTAGCTCCATTAATCGGAGCAATTGCTGCAGGCAACTGTGCTGTTGTTAAACCTTCCAATGAATCCTTGAATACTTCAGTAGTAATAGAAAAACTACTTAAGCAGGTTTTTGATCAGGAGTATGTTGCGGTTATCCAAGGTGGCAGAGAGGCGAATCAGTCCCTTCTTAGCCAAAAGTTTGATTATATCTTTTTTACTGGTAGTGTTGCCGTGGGTAAAGTTGTAATGAGTGCTGCTGCAAATAATCTGACCCCTGTAACTTTAGAACTTGGCGGAAAGAGTCCTTGTATTGTTGATGAAACAGCTGATCTTGACCTTGCAGCAAGGCGCATTATTTGGGGAAAGTATGTGAATGCAGGTCAGACCTGTGTTGCACCTGATTATCTGTTAGTTCACCACAGCGTTAAGGCTGATTTGCTGGAAAAGATGAAGCAGTATATCCATCGCTTTTATGAAAGTAACGGGAATTATAATGAATTTCCAAGAATTATCAATGAGAAGCATTTTAAAAGGCTAGAAGGACTAATTGAAGGAGAAAAGATTATTATTGGAGGTGAAAGAAATCTCGAAAGTAAACTCATTACTCCAACCATCTTAGATCAGATTACTTGGGATAGCAGGATTATGCAGGAAGAAATTTTTGGACCAATCCTTCCCGTACTTGAATTTCAATCATTACAAGAAGTAGTAAATAAACTTAACACACTTCCAAAGCCATTGGCCTTTTATTATTTTACCAAATCAAAAAATCGTGAAAAGACAATGTTAAAAAATGTTTCCTTCGGTGGAGGTTGTATTAATGATACAATTATGCACCTGGTAAGCATGTATTCGCCTTTTGGCGGTGTGGGGGATAGTGGAATGGGCGGTTATCATGGTAAAGCAAGTTTTGATACCTTTTCACATCATAAGAGTGTTTTAAAGAAATCAATCCATTTTGATATGCCTTTGAGATATCCTCCTTATAAGAATCATTTAAAGTATGTAAAGATGTTTTTAAAATAAAGGAACTATTAGAACCAAGCTCAAAAACCTGCGGTTTCCTCGCTGTTTGGTTCTGTTCACTACATTTTGAGATGGCGCCTGGCGTCATAATGGAGATTAATAATGAAGAAACTAATCCTTGTAACATCACCGCCAGCTAGCGGAAAAACCTATATATCAAAGCAGTTAGCAAAGACATTAAGACATGTGGTATATCTTGATAAAGATACCCTTATTGTGTTATCGAAACAAATCTTTCATGTGGCAAATCAGCCTTATGACAGAAGTTCCAGTTTCTTTGAAGATAATATTCGTGATTTTGAATATGAGGCAGTGGTGGCGCTGGCATTGGAAGCGTTGGACTATGATGATATTGTATTAATTAATGCACCATTTACAGAGGAGATAAGAGATATCAATTATATTCAGCAGTTGAAGGATAAACTGAAGGAAAAAAATGCAAGACTTGTAGTAGTATGGGTGGAAACATCAATAGAAGTATGCAGGCAGCGTATGATTGCACGTAATTCTGACAGGGACACCTGGAAATTATCACACTGGGATGAATACATTGCAGGCTGTAATTTTAATCCGCCTAGTACATTGGATGATCCAAGTGTTATTGACGATTTATTAATCTTCAAAAATTCTTCTGAAGAAGAGTATCAGGCATCACTTAAAAGGATAGTAGAGATATTGGAAACACCATAGGAATGAAGCGAATTGTTACAAAAATTTTATTTTGCCGCATGGGTTAAG
The DNA here is from genome assembly GCA_047606065.1 of Mobilitalea sp. Taxonomy (GTDB): domain Bacteria; phylum Bacillota; class Clostridia; order Lachnospirales; family Lachnospiraceae; genus Mobilitalea. The sequence goes on along the minus strand of JASGEU010000021.1, from coordinate 3,915 downwards.
ATATAAGAAGAGCCAAGAGAATATTCTCTTGGCTTTATTCATGAAAAGTGAAATGATTTCCCATTTCACTTGTTTATACTCGTATATTTTATTATAAAATTATCTCATTTAAATGTTATTGACGAAAAAAATAAATGGGGCTATAATAGAATAATCAGCACCAATTTTGAAACAGATATAATAATACATTTATACTATAGCACAAATGCGGTGTTCTGTCAATACCTTTTTTAAAATAAGTTTGAAAGGATGTATTTATATGAAGCATGATTATTTACTCCTGCCAATTTCATTGCAGAATTCACAAACTGCCAATGCAGTGAGGAATTGCAATGAGATTACAATGAAGTATGGCCTGCAGCTTTATGAGCCAGACATTCAATTTTTAATTGAGAATAGAAAAGAAAGTCTTCAAAAATATGGACGTATTGAGTTTGGCGGCGGTGTCCTTCAAAAGATTATTATCGAATTTAGTGATTCACCCTATCTATATCAGGATAATTATGCAGAAACATTAGCTGAATTACAGGAAATCTTTTATTATTTCAAAAATGAAACCTTGGAAGAGTTACCGGATAATGAGATGATTAATATCATGAAAAAATATTTTGATGATATCTGTCAGGGTTCCACGGATTATTTAAAAGAGACAGTACTAGAGAACTACTGCAGGGATGTGAGATACGGAGAACAAGAATATCAGGATATTGACGGATATGAGGAGGATTATACACATTTTCTTGACTATGACAGAGAAGAATGGGAGTGGTAATATGAATCAATTAGATAATTACGGTTATTTTGAAGAAAGTATTCTTGACAGTGAAAATTATTTTCAATCTCTTTTCACAGAAGTTTGTGAAAGACAGCTTATCACTGGAGTACAAATAGAACATATACAAATGGAATTACTGGAGTTAATGGAGAAAGAAGTAGTCCGGTATACCAATGATGAAAGTAGTTCCATTCCTGTAGAAAAGGCTCAGGATATTTTGCAATCCATATGTTTTAGTATTGGTTTTTACTTGAAATCCATTTCTCCTATAACACAGAAACTGGATGCTTTAAAAGACAGAAAATTATCAGAGTTATATCATAGCGGTTTGAATGGGGTTCAAAATTGTGTAAAAGAGAGTAAGATAATGTATACCGAATTGCAGAAGACAGCATTGCCAGAGCTTACTAATTTTGCATACCAAGATACAATATATAAAGCCTTGCCGGAATTCTTTCATGATTATGAAACTGAATTTGCAGCACATATAACACAAGCCTCGATTGACTATCCGTTATCTGAGGTGGTGGAGAAACTCTGTGGTGTTGAATATATTTATGCTTACTTACAACGCCTTACATTAGAACAAAGTTTTTTAAATAAATTTGCCATACAAGACATAAATCTTTTATTGGAATTTTTTGATGAACAAGCAAAACATATGTTGATTAATATTTACGAAATTGTACTAGGCAATGCATTTGCATGTGTTCTGCTCGACCAAAAGCTTGAGCGATTACTATTAAACAAGCAGGAGCTGAATTGGATTAAGGAGCATCTAAGTTCTTTATCAGATATTGAACTGGAAAGGAGATGTGAACAAATCCTTGATTCCATCAGTAAGCAGCTAAATCTTTCAGTGGAGTTAACGAGTTATAATAAAAGAGCTTACCTTCGCATGCTGCCCAGATTAAAACATAATCTGAAAACTGCCACCTTGGATAATTTCTTTGTTGCAGTAACATCTTCAAAGGAGGGGATGGAGGTATTTGAAGACGGAAGACCCATGGAGGATGAACAGCTGCGTGATTTCATTGAAGTATTACGTGAAATTCCTGCCACTGCAGAGAAAATCTATTTGATTAAAAACACGATTCGAAGTCAGGCAGATTTAATAGAATTATTGGAAGAATGCTTTGAAGAGGATGAATATGAAGAAGTCTTTACATCCTTCAGTGAACTTGAAAAGGATATGCTTCGAAGGAGTCTTCTTTACTTAGGTGGTTATCTAATCGTTGAAGATTATGAACCACAGAAGAAATGGGAGCAACTGCTCTTTCTAAAGAACTAGTATATTAGTGTTTTAAGGAATATAACTGATTTAATACTTGATAGAGACTTGGGGATTTGATAATATGAAAAAGTAGGAAATTGGCATACAGGAGGATAACAGATATGAATACATTTATTTTTGACCTTGATGGAACCTTATTACCAATGCCGGATCAAAATTTGTTTCTTAATCTTTATATGAAGAATCTATCAAAGAAAATGCAGTCTCAAGGTATTGAAGCTGAAAAAACCATGAATGCGCTTTTGGCCGGAACACAAGCAATGATTGAGAACGATGGATCCATGACCAATGAGGAGCGTTTTTGGAGCGTCTTTACCAGTATTTTAGGTGAAAGTGCCAGAGAGCTTGAACATTTTTTTGATCAATATTATCGCAATGAATTCATAGCTGCAAAGAATAGTACGGGTACCCACCCCTTAGCGAAGGAATGTATCCAGATTCTAAAAGAGAAAGGATATACAATCGTACTGGCTACAAATCCAATTTTTCCAAGAATAGCTACATTAACAAGAATTGAATGGGCAGGGTTAAATCATGACGACTTTGCACTGATTACGACCTATGAAAATAGTTCTTATTGTAAACCTAACCTTAACTATTATGAAAATATTCTTACCCTTATAAATAAGCTTCCTTCGGAATGCATTATGATTGGCAATGACGTCTTAGATGATATGTGTGCAGCTGCCCTTGGAATGAAAACCTATTTATTAAAGGATTGCCTTATCTGCCCAGAAGATGAAGATATCACAAGTTATCCGCAAGGAGATTTTGAGGATTTGAAAAGAATTATAGATAACCTTCCAGTAATTGCCTAAAGATTGATTGTTTCTTTAATACCCTTGTAAAAGCGGAAAAGAGTGCAGTAAGCACTCTTTTCTGAAAAATATAATAGGAGAGGAACAATTTATAACTAAAAATTGGAATTTGCTGAAACTAATAAAAGTACATAAAAAACGGAAGCAATGCAATCCAAACCAAATGCGTCAGGTTAACTAGCGTATATATGGTTAATGAGATGTTTACTGCAATATTAGATATTCGGAGTTGCTCGCTGTCTGCATCTTTTACTTCGTGATACAGGTATAGTAAAAGTATGGCTGGCAGTATTACTTTAATAATGATACTGATTAATGGACTTTCTACTGCATTTATCATAAGAAAATTCACTTCCTGAAAATACCCCGTCTGTAATAGTAATAATGTAAATGTAATATCTGCAACATTAAGCAGATACAAAAGTATAAATTTTTTTCTGACCATTAGTAAATCATAATTTTTTATAAATGCTATCATTCTTATACCTCCTTGGTTTCATTATTACCATTTAATTGGAAGTTAAACAAATTTATATTAATATATGCAGTACAAGCTATATTTGGAAGGAATATGTTAAATAATAATTTGAATTTACCATTAACTGTACAAAAAAAACAGAAATGTGTATAATAGCATTAGATTAATTTCGTAATAACCTGCAAAGGAGAGAAGCATGTTAGAGGAAAAACGATTTGCTGTTTTAATCGATGCGGATAATGTATCTGCTAAGTATATTAAATATATTTTAGATGAATTAACTGGATATGGAGTTGCAACCTATAAGCGTATCTATGGAGATTGGACGAAACCAAGTGCTGGCTCCTGGAAAGATGTATTACTTGAGAATTCAGTTACACCGGTGCAGCAATATGGCTATACCGTTGGTAAAAATGCGACTGATTCTGCGATGATTATAGATGCTATGGATATACTTTATTCTGGTAATGTAGAAGGTTTTTGCATTGTATCCAGTGACAGTGATTTCACTAAATTGGCCTCAAGACTTCGTGAATCCGGAATGTTAATT
>JASGEU010000020.1:0-3074 GCA_047606065.1 Mobilitalea sp. | reverse complement strand
CGGTGGAGGACTCCATCGACCTCTTCAAGCACGTGGTTTCCAAGAAACGGCTGGAGCTTCTTTTCTATCTGGACGCACGGAATCCACATTCGGACGGATGGAGACGAAAATTTCCCCCTCGGAGGTGAATTTCGCCGCATTGGAAAGAAGGTTCACCAGCACCTGCCGGAAGCGCGTCACATCGCCCGCCAGATCCATCGGCACACCGGGGTCCAGATAGAAAAGAAGCTCCAGCCGTTTCTTGGAAACCACGTGCTTGAAGAGGTCGATGGAGTCCTCCACCGCATCCCGCATGTTGAAGGAGACCTCCTCCAGTTCCAGGCTGCCTGCCTCGATCTTCGAGTAGTCGAGGATGTCATTGATGAGTGAAAGCAGCGTCTCGCCGCAGGTCTGCACGGTTTCCGCGTATTCCCGCTGCTCTTCTGATAGAGAGGTGCCGAGGATGAGTCCCGCCATTCCGATCACACCATTCAATGGCGTGCGGATTTCATGGCTCATGGCAGCGAGGAAGTCTGACTTCGCCTGATTGGCGCGGTCTGCCTCCTCACGGAGTTCATCGGCCAGGGTTTTTGCTTTTTCCACATCCGCCACGTGGGTCTGCCAGGCATTCACCAGCTGGTGGAATTGCTGGATCAGCGCGCTGCTGTGGTTTTCCTCGGGAAGACTGGCGGTGATGGCCTCCGGGTATTGGCGGGCCAGTTCGTCCAGTTGGGAGCTGATGAAATCCAGCGTCTCCTCCATCTCGCGGTTCATCTCCCGCAGCTTGCCCATGAAGGTATTCGCCTCCTCGGTGCTGATGCGCAGCGCACGTGCCTGCCGCTCACTCTGCTGCTCTGCGGTGGTGTAGCTCTGGCTGATGGCACTCAGAAACTCCTGGATCTGCTCACTGGAGGCGTGCCTGAGCTGCTCCGCCAGCGGGAGATCCTGTTCGTTTTCCGGGAGGCACTTCCGTGCCTGGAGCTGGAGGAGTCTGTGAATACCGGGGGGCATTTGGTTTTTTCAGGGCGCCTCGCTCAGGAGGGTCACGGTCATCGTTTGGTTGTGGAGTTCCACGTCATGGGCGTTTTCATCGAGTCCGATTTCGCCATAGGAATGGAATCCCGTGAGAACGGTGGACTTGGGGAGAGCATCGCGTACCGCATCCACTTCCAGATCGGTATAGCTGGCCAGAGCAAGTTTCCTGCCAACACAGCTCACCAGCAGTGCGAGCGATGGGGCGGGCAGATCCTCCGCCGCCTGCCGCGCCGCCTGTCCGGCACCGTCCACCAGTTGATCATAGCTGGCATTCATCAGGCGCACGGTGCTGCCCTGTGGAATGTCTCCGGCAAAGGTGAGGCGTCCGCTTTCCTTATCCACCGCCAGCAGCGTGCGGATGAGCGGCGCGGAGCCGTCCGCCAGGTGGATCTCCAGCGGATAGAGCAAGCCGGAGGAGGGGAGATTCGCCGCATCCGCTCCCAGATAGGAGGAATAAACCTCGAAGGCGGACTTCCCATCGAGCTCGTCCAGATGATTTGCCTGTGAGCGGGTGACTTCCCGGAAGGTGCCGAAGGGACTCCACCCGGCCACGGAGGAGCAGGAACTGCGCAGGCTGGCACCCTTGAACGCCACGCCCACCACCGCCTGTGGCTGGAGCTGGCCATCGGCAATCACGGCGGTTTTCTCAAACTTGAAGCCATCCCCGGCCAGTCCACCGGAGAACTGGCAGCGTCCGGCCAGACCTTCGCGCAATCCGGCCACCAGTTCGCTGCCATTCACGTTCAGGCCATCGGAAAAGATCAGAACAAAGGAAGGCTCTCCGACTTTTTCCTCAATGGCGGCGGCGAGTTTTTTCCCCGTGTCGCGGGATTGCTCCATGCCGAGCGATGGCTGGGCGATCACTTCCACCTCGCTGTTTTCCAGCGTGACAAAGGTCAGCGTGGCCGCGGCATCGTGCGCTCCCTTCGCTGTGATTTCCCCGGAAGTGGAGCAACCTGCGATCTTCGTGCCTGCGGGCGCGGCGGTGCGGATTTTATCCAGAAAATCGGTCTGTTCCAGCCACTCGCGGGGAGCGAATACCAATAGCAGATGACTGCCATCGTTCCCGGCAAATGCTTGAATTTCCGAATCAGGAGACTTCAGGGTTTGCTGGGAGATTTGCATGAAATTCAGGTTTTAAGATATCAATCAGAAAGCTGTGAGGTTGGGAAAGACAAATGTCCTGACAGGGAAATTTCCTTTTTGCCAAAAATCCATGGATCACGGCCTATGGAGGCAGCCCCATGAACCGCATCGACCGTTTGACAGGCATCATCCTGCTCTTGCAAAGCCACCGGACGATCACGGCGGAGCAGATTGCTGCCCATTATGAAATCAGCGTACGCACGGTCTATCGGGACATCGCCGCGCTGGGAGAAGCGGGAGTGCCGATCATCGCGGAGGCGGGTCATGGTTACAGCCTGATGCGTGGCTACCATGTGCCGCCGGTGATGTTTACGGAGAATGAAGCCGCCGCGCTTTTCCTGAGCGGAGAAGTGACGGAGCAGGTGGCGGATGAATCACTGAAGGAGGCCCTGCGATCCGCGCTTTTGAAAATCCGCTCCGTGCTGCCAGCGGAACGCCACGATTATCTGAATCGCCTATCAGGTGCGGTAGGCATCTGGCTGCCATCGCCGGGAAGTCTGGAGGATTGCAAGCAGGCGCTCATGCCGCTCCAGCAGGCCACCGTGCAGCAAAAGTGTGTGGCCCTGCGCTACAATGCCGGGCGTCGCGGCGAAATCACCACCCGCATCGTGGAGCCGCTGGGGCTGGTCTTTTATAGCCGCCAGTGGCATCTCATCGGCCACTGCCGCCTGCGGGATGCGGTACGCGATTTCCGGATCGACCGCATGGAATCGTGGGAAGTGCTGGCAGAGGGATTCACAAGGCCGGAAGGATTTTCCGTGAAGGAGTTTCTGGCGGAACAAATCGCCTGCCACGATCTGGTGCCGGTGGTGTTGCATGTCCGGGCAGAAGTGATGGAGCGCGTGCGGATGGAATTGTTCTCCGCCCCAGTCTCTGAAACGGAGCTGCCGGGTGGTTGGGTGCGTGTGGAAATT
>JASGEU010000019.1:0-3566 GCA_047606065.1 Mobilitalea sp. | reverse complement strand
CTTCGTAAGTTAATTGATGAACATGAGGAGGGCGGTGTCGATGGATAAACTTTTTCTCACAATTTTGAATATGAGTCTGACCGGGACATATGTTATCTTAGGAATATGCCTTGTGCGATTACCACTGAAGAAAGCTCCTAAAATAATATCCTACTGTCTATGGACGGTTGCGGGGTTTAGACTAATATTTCCGTATTCCATTGAGAGTATTTTCAGTCTGATTCCGTTCAAAGCGCAAACAATTCCATCCGATATTGCTCTTCAGCCCATACCACGTATTGAAAGCGGTATCCTTCATTTAAATAGCGCTGTCAGTAGTGTTTTGCCTGCCGCAGCCACACCCAATGAAGCAAATCCACTACAGCTCTGGATTACAATCGGTGGGCAGGTATGGATGCTTGGTGTTGTCATAATGCTCATTTGCGGCATAATGTCCTTCTTTATTCTCAAGCAAAAAATGAAAGTTGCAATACAAATAGAAGAAAATATTTATGAAGCCCAAAATATAAAATCCCCCTTTGTACTTGGTGTTTTTCACCCACGGATTTATTTGCCGAGTGACTTATCTGCACAGGAACGAAGCTATATCCTATTGCACGAACAAATACATATCAAACGACGTGACCACCTCGTGAAGTTTGTGGCATATTTTGCAATAAGTTTGCATTGGTTTAATCCATTGGCATGGGTGGCATTTTTACTGATGGGAGTTGATATGGAGATGTCCTGTGACGAACGTGTGTTAAAAGAAATGGGCAGTGAAATAAAAAAGGATTATTCGCTTTCTCTCATATCTCTGGCAACGCAGCGTCATTTTGTCAGCGGTAGTCCACTTGCTTTTGGAGAAGGTGGTATAAAAGAACGAATAAAGAATATATTGAATTTCAAAAAACCATCGCGTGTGATTATTATTGTTTCTGTGATGGTGATGGCAGCATTAAGCGTTGGATTTGCTGTGAACAGGGCAGACAAAGCTAACGATATCACTGGCAAGGAAGTGTACGATTTTCCAGATGAGAATTTTAAACAAATATTTTTCCAATGTAATGATACGCCATACAATCCCGAATATAATTCTATACATGCACAGCTAATGAACAATCAGAACGTACAGGATTTGACCTGCGGCAGCTATTTTACTCTTGTAAAGCAAGTTGGTGATGTGTGGGAAATAGTTCCGTTTGCTGATGGAGTGGCATTTGATGATATTGCGTTTGAAATAGAAGATGGGATGAGTTATGACTACAGTATAACACCTGAAATGTTCAGCGTAAAACTTGACGAAGGTCAATACAGAATAATCACTGACATATATTATCAGGAAATTGAAGTTGAAACACCTGTAAAGCAGACTATTCGGGCGGAGTTTACCATTGACGAGAGTGCTCCTAAACCAGAGATCTTAGACTTATCTATGCCAAGCGAAACACCAATGAAAATATATACTCTGGAAAATCCAACTGAGAGACAGAAAATGGCACGCCTGCTGTTTGTAAATCTGTATAGTGATGGCACGGCCTGGCTCAAAACACCCCTAATCAGCAGTTACCTATTACCGAAATGTACTTATTCCTTTGTGGAAGGTGAATTGTTGATTTATGCAAGTATTCCAACTGAAAGATCAGAAGGTTTTTTTGGAGTGAGTGACGAAAGTATCATAGCCAGATTTGAGGTGATTGATGATAATACGATAGTTTTTAAGTCTGCTAATGTGCCATTATTTGCAGACGAAGGAGCAAGGTATGTATCCGTATCTAATTCAATTACACCAATTTCCGATTTTAAATCACGTGAATGGGTAGATTTTTATCATGATGGACAAATGTCCTGGACATCTACTTACGATTTGATACTAGATGAGTTTCCAGATGTCATGTTTAGCTGGACAGCGGAAAAGGTTACGGCAACAGACCGCAACAGGGAAAAGGAATTGTTTTTTGGGATGCCCATTTGGAATGTCTATCTGGCAGATTTGAACGGTGACAATCTTCCCGAGTTCTGTGCTACAATCAGTTTCGGATCAGGAATTATTGATACCCGAATTATTGTCTATGATTATGCCAATGATATTCATTATGAAGTTTCCGATCGTGGGATATATGACTATGTGCTATCACTTGAAAACGAGCAGCTTGTTGTTACGCAGACAGAATATAATAACAGTGTAGTAAGAGGAGTTGGTAGTCTGGCTATTATTGATTTTCAACTGCACCTAATTGGAATTGATCGTACTAAGCCAACTACAGAATCAGATTAAAGCACTTTAACAGGACATTTTAAATAAGGGAAGGGTGTAACATTCTCTTGTATAAACTGACAAGAATAAGAGGTTGTCGCAGATGAAAACTGCAACAACCTCTTATTCTTGACAAGTGGAACGATTTGTCATTCTCTTGTTTCTCTTAGTCAGTTGATTTTATTATTCAACAGGAGCAGTATACCAGTTGATTTCTCCTGCCTCTAAAGCCTCCTCAAAGGTTGCGGCAAGTTTAGGAGCCTTACCGCCATAACGATAAAAATAAGACTCTGGGAATAAGGGTGATTCATTTTTTGCTGCCAACTCAACATCTACACCTGGATCTTCCCCTTCGCGAACCTTTCTGGCAATAATTACGGTACGATAATTATCTAATTCGTAGGAGCAGGTGGATAAGGTTAAAAGCTCATCATTTTCGTTTACATCCACCATATCAAGATTAAGAACGGAGCGGATACGAAGCTGATATACAAAATTCAGGAATTCGGACGAATCCTTAAATTTTGAGGTACGATACTCAAACAGGGGTTCCTTTTCAGAAGAACCATTGGTAACAACTACGGCAAATATCTTCCATTTAGCAGTATCATAAATCGTATCAAAGGTAATCACAGGATGTTCTTTATAATAACTGACTTTATTATACTGCAATAAATAATGGAACATTTTCTCCTTGGTGGATACCATATTATGACCATGGATAACAAGATTTTTTGTGTGGTTTTCTACAGAGGATCTTGGATCAATGTAGAGGGTACCTGCTTTACTATAATCACCTTTAATATCTTTATCAAGATAGTAGTTCGGGTCATCTTTATCGGATGCCTGCGTAACAACGTAATCAATGTTGGTATCTGGAATAGTAATCCAGCCTTTAACATCCTGATTGGTGTCTAACAAATCTTTAAATTGCAGTAACCGTCCCATGGAATCACGATTTGGATCAGGTGTAGGCGTAGCTTCTGCAACTGGCGTTACTGCAGCAGTCACAACAGGTGCAGCAGTGGCAATAGGTGCCTCCGTAGGCTTATGATAAAGATCTCTTGTTAATTCGATAGAATTTTTAATGCGGATTGGTTGGATAACTACTTCATTGATAAAAAGTCCGGTAAATACAAGAAATCCGATTAAACATACAATCTGTAATATTTTAGATAGATTTCTTTTGAATTTATTTGATGAGGGTGCTGGTTTATCCTCGCTCTTCACATCATCTTTTTCAAGGGTTTCTATTTTGGCATTTTCAAGGGTTTCTATTTTGGCATTTTCAAGGGTTTCTATTTTGGCATTTTCAAGGGTTTCTATTTTG
>JASGEU010000018.1:0-72760 GCA_047606065.1 Mobilitalea sp. | reverse complement strand
TGCTATCAATGCAAATTTAAAATTGATTGAATGCCCAATCCGTCATCTTGGTACGGAGGAAGGTTATAAAATATATACCCGTCTTCAGGAACATTTACTTGAAAGTGGTGTTGAAATGAATTTCAGCACTATGATTAAGGATGTTATTATTGAAGACAAGAAAGCGAAGGGTGTTATTACCACAAAGGGTGATACCTTCTATGCAAATGAAATTGTATCAGCAATCGGACGTGAAGGTTCCGATTGGTTTAGTCAGATCTGTAAAGAGCATTCCATTGAAACTAAGGTTGGAACCGTTGACATCGGTGTACGTGTTGAGGTTCGTGACGAGGTTATGGAATTCCTTAATAAAAACCTTTACGAAGCAAAGCTTGTATATTATACCCCTACCTTTGATGATAAGGTGCGTACCTTCTGTACTAACCCTTCCGGTGAAGTGGCAACCGAGTATTATGAGAATAACCTTGCCGTGGTTAACGGACATGCCTATAAATCCAAGGATTACAAAACGAATAATACCAACTTTGCAATTTTGGTATCCAAGAACTTTACCAAACCCTTCAATACTCCAATTGAGTATGGTAAGCACATTGCTCAGCTTAGTAACATGCTCTGTGGTGGCAGAATTCTTGTACAGACCTTTGGTGATTTCCAGCGTGGCAGAAGAACAACGGAAGAACGTCTTTGCAGAAATAACTTAATCCCTACTTTAAAAGATGCTATTCCTGGTGACTTATCACTGGTATTCCCTCATCGTATCATGGTTGACATCAAAGAAATGCTCCTTGCTCTTGATAAGGTTACACCGGGTATTGCAAGTGATGAAACACTTCTGTACGGTGTAGAAGTTAAGTTCTATTCCAATAAGGTTGTTGTCAATACCGATTTTGAAACCAGTGTGGAAGGTCTTCGTGCCATTGGAGATGGTGCCGGTCTTACAAGAGGCTTACAACAGGCTTCGGCTAATGGTATCAGTGTAGCAAGAAGTATCCTGGCAAAAATGGCTTAATAATGATAAAACAGCCCTATGAATTCTGTATAGAGTTCATAGGGCATTTTTTAGTTTTAAATTATTTTTATTAGGATCTGTTTTTAGTTTTTACTACATAAATCTATAATACTTTCTGGTATCCTTTGTGAATCCGTAATCAATAATAACTGGCTTATCATTAATGATACCCCAACTTGACTTACGGCACAAATCCCCGTATAAAAGTCTGTATTTTGTACCAAAATCATCAAAGATAGATAGCCGAAAGAGCTCATGGTTATTCTTTACCTTATAATATTTCCAAATAACTGCAATGGATTTTACTTGTTCTGCTTTTTGCATGATTATAACATTACAATCATCAGAGATTGCTGTAATTTTAGCAAATATATCGCAGTCACTCATCGCCTCTATTTTATACTCAGCTTTATTTTGAGCTAAACCCTTCTTATTTTTTGCTACCTTTGCTACATATCCGTTTTTTAGGTCAAAAACTAGTCGACCAGAACCTGACCCTATCATGGTGTATTTGCGCGAATTCAGGTTCTTTCTAATCTGATCCAAATCAACCACTTTGCCGTCTCCATTATCATATAGTATACTACTATAGTATTAAGCTGACGGCTGATTGGTTAATGAATAAGAAGTAACTTACTGAATAAACATTGCATCTCCAAAACTAAAAAAGCGATATTTCTCTTTCACTGCCTCTTCATATGCCTTCATGATATGTCCTCGACCAGCAAGTGCCGACACTAACATCATAAGGGTTGATTCCGGCAGATGAAAATTCGTAATTAAGGCATCCATAATTTTAAAGGAATAACCTGGATAAATGAAGATTGAAGTATCATCGCTTCCGGCATGCAGTAGTCCATTTTCATCAGCAGCAGATTCGATTGTCCTGCAGCTGGTGGTACCTACGCAAATTACTCTTCCTCCATTAAGCCTGGTCTTATTAATTATTTCTGCTGCCTCTTCTGTTACTTGATAAAATTCTGAATGCATGTGATGCTCCAAAACATTATCTACCTTTACTGGTCGAAAGGTTCCTAACCCAACATGGAGCGTAACACCGACCACAGGAATACCCATCTCCTCAATTTCTGAAAGCAGTTCCTTTGTAAAATGCAATCCGGCGGTAGGTGCAGCTGCAGAACCATCATATTTAGCATATACCGTTTGATAGCGTTCTCTATTTTGCAGCTCATGAGTAATATAAGGAGGAAGCGGCATTTCTCCTAATTGATCAAGAATTTCTTCAAAAATACCCTGATATGTGAACTGCACCAGACGGTTACCGTCTTCCAGCATGTCCAATATTTCGCCTGCCAATAAACCATTGCCGAAGCTGATCTTTGTACCGGTTCTTGCCTTTTTACCTGGCTTCACCAGGGTTTCCCAGATATCATTTTCTTTACGCTTTAACAGTAACAATTCTATTTTGGCACCGTGAACTTCCTGGGCTTGATCAGTTTTATTCTCATGCAGTTTCTCACCAATCAGTCTTGCCGGTATAACCTTTGTATTGTTAACCACCAGACAGTCGCCTTTTTTTAAGAATCCAGTTATATTTTTAAATATTTTATGTTGAATTGCTCCTGTGTCTTTATCAAGCACTAATAGTCTTGATCCAGAACGGTCCTCAAGTGGATCTTGCGCAATCAGCTCCTCTGGTAAATCATAATAAAAATCCTGTGTCTTCATCAAAAATCCTCCAACCCTGTACCTTACTCAATATTTGAATTAAATCTATTCATGACTATCTTTTAACCCTTATTGATACGAACAAAAACCCCAAGAACCTCCTGTATATCAGGTAATCTTGGGGCCGTATCACGTACCTTAAACATTAAAATAATAATTCTGATTTCTTCTTCAGTAATCTTGAACCGTTTAAGATCAATAATGTACCAGCAACTGCTCCTGCAATGATTGTCAGAATTCCCAAAACTAGATTCCACACACCCACTGATTTCATTGTATGGTAGATTTTCTCCATCATATCACTACCTCCTTTATGCATATTCGTTTCAATCTATGAACTTGTTTATTCACTTACCCCATATTGCTCATAATATGCTTCAATAGCATTTTTTAAGATATCATCAATAACAATTTTCCCATTATAAGGCTGATTATACAGATGTTCCACCACTTCTTCCATTGTAACAATTGCAGTGGTTGCTATATTGTAGTTCTCCTGAATCTCAGACAGTGCACTCTTACTGCCCTGACCTCGCTCCATACGGTCAACGGATACCACCAGTCCTTTTACCTCCACCTTTGCTTGTGCTGCAAGTATTGGCATTGTTTCTCCAATAGACGTTCCTGCCGTTGTAACATCTTCAATGATTATCACCTTATCTCCGTCAGTTAGAGGTGAGCCCAAAAGAATGCCAGTATCTCCATGGTCCTTCACTTCCTTACGGTTGGAACAATATTTAATATCTTTATCATAGAACTCACTGATTGCTATTGTCGCTGCTACACTTAAGGGGATACCCTTATAGGCTGGTCCAAATAATACATCAAAATCCATGCCAAACTTATCATTAATTGCTTTTGCATAGTACTCACCAAGCTTTCTTAGCTGCGCACCTGTTCTATAAAATCCTGTGTTGATAAAAAACGGAGTTTTTCTTCCGCTCTTGGTTGTAAAGTCACCAAATCTTAGAACACCGCAGTCAACCATGAACTCAATAAATTCCTTTTTGTACTGTTCCATATTCTCCACCATTCCCTTTTTCATTAACAACTCTACTTACTAAATAGTTAATCCTCTAATCTTGTTCAAGAGATCACTACTTCTCATAACTATTTAACACATCCAATTAGTTCATTAATATCTTCCACTTTATACTGTTTCATATATTCTTCAATACCATTAACAACCTCTATCGTAGCACTAGGATTAATAAAGTTGGCTGTTCCAACTGCTACCATTGTCGCTCCTGCCATTAAAAACTCCAGCGCATCCTCTGCGTTCTGAATTCCGCCCATACCAATGATTGGGAGATCAACTGCATTTGCTACCTGATGAACCATTCGAACAGCAATCGGTTTAATCGCCGGTCCAGAAAGCCCTCCTGTTTTATTGGCCAGTATAAATGCTCTTTTATGGATGTCTATCTTTGTACCTGTCAATGTATTAATCAGGGAAATGGCATCCGCTCCACCTGCTTGAGCAGCTTTTGCCATTTCAGCAATATTAGTTACATTTGGACTCAATTTCATTATTACAGGCTGCTTTGCATACTTCTTTATCTCTTTTGTTATTGCTTCCACACAATTTGTATCCTGGCCAAAGGCAATCCCGCCTTCCTTTACATTCGGACAAGAAATATTAATTTCTAACAGATCTATATCACAGTCAGAAAGCCGCTCTACGACCTCGCAATAGTCTTCTGTGGTTTTGCCAACAACATTAACAATGATTTTCGTATCATATTTTCTTAAAAACGGTATATCTCTGTTTATGAAAACATCTGCACCAGGATTTTGCAAGCCAATTGCATTCAACATTCCACCGTAAGTCTCGGCAACTCTTGGTGTTGGATTACCTGGCCAAGGAACACTTGATACTCCTTTCGTTGTAACAGCACCCAGCCTAGACAGGTCAACAAAATCACTGTACTCCATTCCTGATCCAAAAGTTCCAGAGGCTGTAGTAACCGGATTTTTAAAGGTTATGCCTGCTAGTGTCACACTTGTATTCATAGTTCCACCTCTTCTGCATAAAATACCGGACCTTCCTTACAAATCCGTTTATTCTTCACATTGCTATGATGATCGATTTCTTTTGTCTTACAGGTACATGCCAGACAGGCGCCTATTCCACAAGCCATTCGTTCCTCTAGCGATAATTGAGTCTTAATTCCCTGATCCAACCCATAGGCTTGTACACCTCTTAACATTGGCGTAGGTCCACAAGCATAGATAATATCTGCCTCAAGAGAATTCGCCTTAATTGCATCAATTACATTGCCTTTCGTGCCTTTACTTCCATCTTCGGTAGCAACATACACCTTTCCATAAGCTTCAAACTCATTTTCTAAAAAAGTAGCATCTCGATAACCCAAAACAATCTGTACTTCGCCTTCTAGCCTCTTAGCCAACTCTAACATCGGCGGAATTCCGATTCCACCACCAATTAAGATTGCTTTCTTACCTTCAAGGGTATAACCTTTGCCCAAAGGTCCCATCGCGTCCACTTCATCGCCAGCTCTTAGTTTTGCAAATTCTTTCGTTCCTTTGCCGCTTGCCCGGTATACAAGTCTTATCCGTCCCTTTTCTATATCAATTTCACAAATACTTATGGGTCTTGGCAATAAAGCACTTCCATCCTTACAATAAAGTGATACGAACTGCCCAGGAACAGCCTTTTCTGCCATATCTTTATCGATTAGCCACATGCTGTAAATATCCTCTGAAATTTTGATATTTTCAGCAATCGCAGTCAATTTTTTAGTTACTGTTGACATATGTTATTCTCCTGTGAAATTTATCTTTCCTGCTATTTTATCGTAATCTTTTCAATACGACAAGGGATTTTTGTGTTTTTCATAAAAACTATTCAGCCAGTCCTATAAATATCATTATTCTATAGGCAAAAGTATAATTTACTGACACAGTAAAATCAATTTATTTATCCTTCCATAATTTTAACATAAACCTTTCGTATTCTTGGTCCATCAAAATCAATAAAGTAAATACCTTGCCACGTACCAAGCAATAGTCTTCCATCTTCTATTATTACAGTCTGCGATGCATTGACCAAACTGGATTTCACATGTGCTGATGAGTTTCCCTCCAAATGCTGGTAGGAATCTGATTCAGGTACTAATTTGGATATCGCCATCAGAAAATCCTTTACAACATCCGGATCAGTATTCTCATTAATTGTTACCCCAGCGGTTGTATGAGGAACAAATATTACACAGATCCCATTCTTTACACCACTTTCTTTAACCTTGTTTTGTATCTCTTTTGTAATGTCAATCATTGCTCGTTGATGGCCCGACCTTACTCCAAAAGTAAAAACCTCACTCATCTGAATAATCTCCTTTCGACTGTCTATTATTATGAACGATGTGATATTCGTGCCCTCGTTTTTAGTCTAATATTTTTATGTTATTATTGCAATATCTGGAATTGTAATTCTCTAATAAAAATTGTAATAGCCGCTTACCTTGACACATCGCAGTGGCTATGTTATATTTACCAACGGACTAATGAATTAATTAGTATTAATTACTACAGTTCATTGTATTATAGTAAGTGTAAATTTTAAATGGTAAATGTTAATTAAGAGAGGATTGAAAGAAAATGAATAATACTAACCCTATCGTAACAATGGAGCTACAAAGTGGTGATATCATTAAAATCGAATTATATCCTGAATTAGCCCCTAACACTGTTAAAAATTTTATATCCTTAGTAAATAAGGGGTTTTATGATGGTCTTAAATTTCATCGCGTAATTCGTGGTTTCATGGTACAAGGTGGAGACCCAGAAGGTACTGGCATGGGCGGTCCTGGATATTCAATTAAAGGCGAATTCTCCTATAATAATTTTCCTAACACTTTAAAACATACCGCTGGTGTACTATCAATGGCCAGATCACAACGTCCTGATTCCGCTGGCTCCCAGTTCTTTATTATGCATAAAGATTCTCCTCACTTAGATGGTTCCTACGCTTCCTTTGGTAAAGTAATTGAAGGTCTGGAATTCGTAAATAAGATTGCAGAAACAAAGACCGATTATTCCGACGCTCCTCTGGAACCACAGATCATGAAGAAATTAACAGTTGACACCTTCGGTGTAGAATATAGTGAACCAGAAAAATGTTAATGATAATTAACTAATTAATATTAAAATATAAATAAATAACAACAAGGAGCTATTCTTATATTCATCATCAGCGATGTACATCACCATGATGAATATAGGAATAGCTCCTTTATTTTATATAGATAAAATTATTTCACTTAAGGTCTTATTAAAACATTACACTATCAGAAAGAACGGTTAACAAGACTTATTCAATCCTTCCCATTTCTCCGAAAGGATAGACACGATAGAAAGCCTTTCCAATCACCTGATTCAAACTAATCGGTCCAAAAGCTCTGCTATCTTCGCTGACTGTTCTATGGTCACCCATGACGAACAATTCATCTTTCCCTACTGTACAAGGCAATTCATAGCCTTTGGGTTCCGTCAAACCATTGGTATATGGCTCATCTATCTTTTCATCATTTACATAAACATAGCCATCCTTGACATCAATTATGTCTCCTTCTACCCCAATTACCCTTTTTACATATCTGGCATGCATAGACTCTTTGGTAAACATTTCTTTAATTCCGTCCAGATAACGATCAAATCTAACAAGAAGATTACCCTTTTCCTCCTCTGGGAAGAAAATAATAATGTCTCCTTTTTTTGGTTGTGTGAAATGATAACTAAACTCATTCACCAGTAACTGCTGATTTGCAAACAATGTATTCTCCATTGATCCATGTTCAACCACCACCTTGGCTAAAACCTCTGAATTAATAAAAAATGCCAAAATAAACGAGCCGAGAATTATTAGTACCCAACTTCTGATTTCTTTAAAAAGCTTTGACTTATCCTTCATTTAGTTCCTCCGTTTATGATTAAAATATATTTTTAGCAGAACTCCAGGCCTGCACCAAATCTTCTCTCATATCTATAACTGCCTGTCTTGAAGCATCCGCATAAGCCGCTTCACCGAATTTCTCATAACCCTTTAACTTGTAGGCAGCTATAATCCCTCTGGAGGAACTTACAATCGCTCCTAAGCCATCTTTATTAAAATAAGGGGCCAGATCTTCCCCTTTACCACCTTGTGCCCCATATGCAGGAACCAGAAAGTATGTCTTTGGCATAAGAGCTCTTAAAACCTTACCGCACTCTGGATAAGTAGCACCCACAACCGCGCCAATATAACTATAGGAATCTCCCATATGGAGCTCACCCCATTCAGCTACTTTCTTGCCTACTAATTCATATAAAGGTTTACCATCAATCAGCTGATCTTGAAACTCACCACTGGAGGGGTTGGAGGTCTTAACCAAAAGGAACAGTCCTTTTTTCTCTTCCTTGCATACATCTACAAAGGGAAGTACTCCATCCGAACCAAGATATGGATTTACTGTAATAAAATCTTCATCAAAACCACGATATGTCTTCTCACCGATTATAACTTTACCCAGATGACCTGTGGCATACGCTGTAGAGGTAGAACCGATATCACCTCTTTTAATATCTCCAATGACAACCAGATCCTTCTGCTTGCAATATTCCACTGTTTTATGAAATACCTTAAGGCCTTCAATACCAAACTGCTCATACATAGCAATCTGTGGTTTAACAGCTGGTATAAGATCACAGGTAGCATCAATGATGCCTTTGTTGTATTGCCATACCGCTTCCGCTATACCTTCTAAATTTTCACCCTTATCGCTGTAAGCCTTAGTAAGAAGATGTTTTGGAATGTAATCCAGCATTGGATCTAACCCTACCACAATTGGGGCACTTAATTGCTCTATTTTCTCAATCAGTTTGTTTATCATATCGTTCCTCCCTTGAATTTCATTTATTTCAAATATTGGTAAACCTGTTTTCCGGCAACAAAGGTGTACTCCACCCGACCATATACCTTTTTCCCATGGAACGGTGTGTTTCTTCCTTTTGAATAAGATCTGTCTTTATCAATTGTATACTCTTCCTCCAGGTTAACAATTACAAGATCAGCTACTTTCCCTTCACCAATACACCCTCGATCATATTTAAGAACTTTAGCAGGATTAACTGACATTTTCTCCACCAACTGTGTTAAGGTCAGCCACCCCTTCTTAACTAGTTCTGTATAAGTAAGTGCAAAAGCTGTTTCTGAACCCGTAATTCCAAATGGTGCCCCTAGGAAGGATTTTGATTTTTCTTCTTCGGAATGAGGAGCATGATCTGTGGCAATTACATCAATTACACCATTTTTCAATGCTTCCTTCAACGCTAAAACATCACTGGCCTTACGAAGCGGCGGATTCATTTTATAATTTGCATCATCCGAGGTAATATCTTCGTCGGTCAGTACAAAATGATGGGGACAGACTTCACCGGTAACAGAAAGACCTTCCTCTTTGGCTAGAGCCAGCATTTTCGCACTATCTTTCGTTGATATGTGACAGAGGTGCAGCTGTGCACCAGTTTCCTTTGCTAACAGGATATCACGAGCTGTAATCACATCCTCAACCGCATTACTAATTCCAGGGAGGGAAAGCTCCTCTGCCTTATTCCCCGCATTAATTACACCTTTGCCCACCAGACTTTTATCCTCACAGTGTGCAAATACCGGTAACTGATGCTGTGCCGCCTGCCTCATTGCCTCAGCATATAAAGCAGTATCCATAACAGACTTACCATCTTCGCTTAGCGCGATGATACCTGCTTCTTTGAGTTTTGAGATATCAACAAGCTCATTACCAATCTGTCCTAGAGTAATTGCGCCTACTGGAAGAATATTCACAACAGCTTCCTGTTTTGCTTTTTCTAATACCATATGAACAATGTCTGCCTGATCGGTGGCCGGATTGGTATTTGGCATAGGACAAATCGAAGTATATCCACCAGCTGCTGCTGCCATTGCACCAGTTGCTATGGTCTCTTTATACTCATAACCCGGCTCCCTAAGGTGAACATGCAAATCTATAAAACCAGGCAAGACATATTTTCCGGCAGCGTCAATCACCTGAACCTGTTCATCAGCTTTCTCTGCTTCCAGTAATAGACGTGCAAGCTCAATTTCTTTTGATACTCTGATAATTCTATCATTTTCAATTAATACATCAAATAATCCGCCACGACTTGACAAAGGGTCAATTACAAATCCGTTTTTTATTAAGGTAAGCATCGTCTCTCCTTATGAATTACAACTGCGCTTCTTCCAAATCATCAAGAATCCTGCGATCAATGGTTCCTTCCAGCTCTTCCTTGTACAACCATCTGCTGTCAACAAGTTCCTCTGATAAAACCACCTCATCAAAAGTAACTCTGCAAAGAAAGCTGATCCCTATATTAAATACATCGCCGGTCATAAAGGACCAGGTATATAGGATTCGGTCTAAGGTCGCCGGTAATCCGGTCTGTTCGGTTATCAATCTTAATACAGCCTTTTCAGGCTCTTCACCAAACTCGATAGCTCCATCAATAAATCCCCATTGATAGGGTTCTGATACACGATCGTCAAACCATCTGCAGACAGTCAAGTATTTTTCCTCGTATTGAATTACTCCTTTAACCAGAATTCTGTATTTATCCATCGTACACCTCCTAAGCGTTTTCATTAAATTATAGTAACTATGTGAATTTAATTTTGTCCTGATAAATAGGTAATAAACTGCTGGGCTGTCCTTCCGGACATACCACCATGGGATAATTCCCATCTGTTCGCCATTGCAAACAACTCTTCCTGTGATAGATTGATACTGCCCTGCCGCTCCGCAAGTACTTTAACAATATTCATAAACTCTTTCTGGGCGGGTGCAGAATAATTGATTGTAATACCAAACCGTGCTACAAGGGATAGCTTCTCCTGCATGGTATCTGATCGATGCAGCTCTTCCGTAACCTCCATATCCGAACGGTCTGACCAGGTTTCCCTGATTAAATGTCTTCTATTAGAGGTTGCATAAATAAGTACATTATCGGGCTTAGTCTCCAGACCGCCTTCAATAACTGCCTTTAAATATTTGTATTCTATTTCAAACTCTTCAAAGGATAAATCATCCATATATATGATGAATTTATAATTGCGGTTTTTAATAGTAGCAATTACTGTTGATAGATCTTCAAATTGATGCTTAAACAGCTCAATCATTCGAAGTCCATCCTTGTAATACTCATTCAGAATTGCCTTTACGGAAGTTGACTTTCCTGTACCGCTATCTCCAAAAAGAAGCACATTATTGGCTTTCTTTCCTTCAATAAAGGCTCTGGTATTGTCAATTAATTTCTTCTTTTGCAGCTCATAACCCACCAGATCAGATAATAGAACTTCTTGCATGTTCGTAATCGGGAATATGGCTAGCTCACTTTTATTCCGCTGAATACGAAAGGCTTTGTTTAGACCAAAGTTCCCCACTCCATATTTCTTATAAAAGTTGGTAACATGTACAAATATCTCCTGCTCATTCACCGATTTTTTCAGAGCATCACTAAGCATTTGTACTTTTTCACTTACGCTTTGATTATAGCGATCACTGCTTTTCTTCATAGCACAATAATCTGTGATAATACTAAAGCAGTTTACTCCCAATTCCTGTTCTAAAGAACTAAAGTCATAATCAAATAGCTGCTTGAATATTTTAAAATCATTCTTTGCAAATTGATTTACCGTACCCTCTTTTGCTCCAACTTTTTCACAGGTAATACTAAAAGGATTCTCTGCTGTTATCAATAGATAAGCCAAATAGTTATGCCACAGATTTTTATCAAAACCATAGTTTGTGGCCAGTTCCAACAACTGGTTGATGAACTGATAAAGTCGATCTGTAAGGTCGTCCTTCTTCAGACCTTGCAGCTCTTCGTTCTTAACCCCTTGCTTCTCCTGCTCCTTCAGCAGCTCCACTTCTTTTATAATATCTGCCAGGTTAAGAAGCAAACAATCCTTGTCAAAATTCTTATAAATAACCAAATGAGATATTAAGCGATACATAGCTTACCTTCTTTCTCATATGAAATATATAGCATACACTCGTAACACTCAGCCATAAGCTCGATTTTGCTTCGCTCCATCTCGCTAAGGCAGAACAATTACCTACATTCTATGCGGTGCCTTGAAACCCAGGAGTGTGATACACTGCTCTAAAAGTTCTTGAACTAAGGTAATTAATAAGATCCAAGAAGCCTGCTTCTTCTCATCCTCTTCTGCAATAATCTTGGTATCATGATAAAAGCTATTAAAGGCATTCGCCAAGTCATAGATGTAAGCACAGATTCTATGAGGGGCAATCTCTTCATAAGCTGATTTAATAACTTCATTAAACTTTGATATTTCAAGCATAAGTGCTTGCTCGTTAACTGAACCGGCAGGTAAAATAGTATGATTATCCTCAACCTTTTTGTTTAACTCCACATATTTAGATAAAATGGACTTAATTCTTACAATGGTATAGAGAATATAAGGGCCAGTATCTCCTTCAAAGGAGGTGAAACGATCGATATCAAAGACATAATCTTTTGATATTTGATTGGATAAGTCACCGTATTTTAAGGCCGCAAGACCTACTTGCGCTGCAATTTCTCTTGCTTCGTCTTCTTCCATATTGCGGTTTTCCATCATTTTACGATATACTTCCTCATTTACGCCTTTAATTAGATTCTCAAGACGCATTACGCCGCCTTCTCTGGTCTTGAACGGCTTTCCATCCTTACCATTCATAGTACCATAGCCAATGTGCGTAAGCATGGTGTCTTCCTTAACTAATTTCGTTTTTCTTGCACAGCGGAACACTGTCTCGAAGTAAAGTTCCTGACGTTTATCCGTTACATAAACAATCTGATCTGGCTGGAAAAGTTTCATACGTTCTACAATTGTAGCTAAATCCGTTGTATTGTATAAGGAAGCTCCATCGGTTTTTAATATCATGCAAGGAGGAACTTCTTTGGTATCTGTCTCCTCTTTTACATCTACCACAAGCGCTCCTTCACTGATTCTTGTATAATTGTTATCCTTTAAATACTGCACCATTTCCGGAATATAAGGTTGAACATCACTTTCTTTCTTCCATAATTCGAAGGAAACGTTTAGAATATCATAAAGACGTTTTACATCTGTCACAGATACTGTCATCATGTGATTCCAGATTGCAGTGTATCCTTTATGTCCCTGTTGCAATAAGTAGGTGATTTGTTTTGCTTCTTCTCTAAATTCCGGATTTTCTTTGGAATATTCACTTGCAGCGGGATATATCTCCTCAAGCTCGGATATTGTAAAAGGAGCCTCCTTTGGATATTCTCCCTGATAATTCTCATCAAAATACACTAACTCTGGCTTACGTCTCTTTAATTCATTGATAATTAAGCCCATCTGAGTACCCCAATCTCCCAAATGAACATCACCAATCACTTCATTACCACAGAATCTGAGCAGCTGCTTTACACTTTCACCAATTACTGCGGAACGCATATGCCCAACATGAAGCGGTTTTGCAATATTAGGACCGCCGTAATCTATGAGAATCTTCTTAGGATTCGCTTCTTTTTCGCATCCATGTTGTTCTGATCCTCTCATTTCATTTAAGAACTTTGCAAGAAACTCATCACTTACCTTTATATTAATAAAACCTGGCATGATTGCTGTTATTTCCTGAAAGGTTGTACTCTCTTTTAATGACTCAACAATTTCCTGTGCTATCTTTATTGGTGCAGTTTTATATTCTTTCGCTGCTGCCAAAGCACCGTTACATTGATATTGACATAAGTCAGGTCTGTTCGACAGAGTAACCATGCCATATTTTTTATCAAAACCTTTGTCTGCAAAAGCCTGTTTTAATTCGTCACTGATTAATTCAATTATTGTCTTCATAAAAAACTCCGTTCCACCGCCTACCGCGGTCATTTCTTAATTCAAAAATTACTTTATCATAGTATCTTTAGATTGTCATCATATAAACTTTAAATTTACTAGAATCTACCTTTGTTTTTATTGCACTTGAAACGTCCATAATTTGTTAATTTTCCCCTTATTTCGGATTTTTCCTTGATTTTTAAACATTTTAACAGAAAATACACTTATAATTATAAATAAATACTGTTTTTTTTATTAATTATATTGTATATTATTATAGAGAAACTTTCTATGAAAAATTTGGAGACAAATGGATGTGTTGGGGAACATGACAGATTTTCTTAAGTCATAGAAATGCTCGGAGATAATCATGAAAAACGGAAGGAGAACTATCATGTTCGGGCTATATTTTGGTCAATATCTCGTGGAAAAAAACAAACTTACCCGACCACAGTTTGAGGAGTTAATTGAACTCCAGAGTAAAACTAGGGTTAAGTTGGGATTGATTGCTGTATCAGAAAAATTATTAACAACAAAGCAGGCGGACGATATTAATGATATTCAGAAATCTATGGATCGTCGCTTTGGTGACATTGCGATAGAAAAAGGTTATTTATTAGCGGAAGAAGTTACATATCTGCTTAACTCACAGGGTAATCCGTATCTTCAGTTTGTACAGGCCTGTACGGATAATAACATTTTAACTCTTTCAGAAATTGAAGCATATCTTGAGGATTTTAAAAGGGATAATAATTTGTCCTCCACTGCTCTGGATGCATTAAAAACAGGTGATATTGATCGTATTATTTCAATCTTTGTGGATAAGCAGGATACTCTTTCCTACGAATGTATTGGTCTGGTCATACGAAATATGGTTCGTTTTATTGATAGCAATGTCATCTTAAAACCTGCTTATAAAGCTCCTGTTCATTCCTTTGGTGCACTCGCTTCACAAAGAATGATTGGTGATCATGAGTTTTTCGTAGGTCTATCCAGTGAAACAAATGAACTTCTTCAGATTGCCAACCCCTTTGCAAAAGAAAGTTTCAACACCATGGATGAGGATTCCTTTGATTCTGTATGTGAATTTATAAACTGCTCCAATGGTTTATATGCTTCAAAATTAAGCCACGAGAACATACATATTGATATGTCTCCACCCTTATATTACTCCAATCAAAAGATAACAGCAGAAGGCGAACTCCAAGTAGTTCCAATTGTAATCAATGGTGACCAAGTTAACTTAGTTGTAGCGGTTAATCAATCGCTTAGTGTAGCTTAGGAGGGGAAATAATATGGCTAAAATTCTTTTAGTAGATGATTCTAAAACGTCACGAAAAATATTAAAGGGAATTCTTGAAGAAAGTGGTCACGTAATCATTGGAGAGGCTGTTAACGGCGAAGATGGTATCGCGAAATATAAAGAGCTTAAACCAGAACTTACAACAATGGATATCACTATGCCAGTATTAGATGGTCTGGAAGCCTTAAGACAGATTATGGAGTATGACAAATCTGCAAAGGTAATCATGGTAACAGCTGCCGGGCAAAAATCAAAAATGGTGGATGCCATTAAATTTGGTGCTGCAGAGTTTCTGGCAAAACCCTTTGAAAGTTCACAGATAATAACTATCATAAATAAGACCTTAGTTTAAATCAGAATAATTTTTTAATATAAAATACTCACCTTAACATAATATTTGTAAGGAGAAGGAACGGATAACAAGTTGCTATCCGTTCCTTCTCCTTACTTAAATACATATACTAATATCCTATCTTTATCAATTACTTTTCTTTATTATGGTTGACTAGGTATAATAATTGCAGCAATAATATAAGCTATAATACCAAAACCAGCAGTTAAGCCTAAGACTACCCATAGTAAGCGGATTACAGTTGCATCAATATTTAAATAATTTGCAAGACCACCGCAAACACCACTTATCATCTTATCACTTGTTGATCGATATAATTTTTTCGGTTCCATAAAGTTACCTCCTTCCATTCTTATTATTTACATTCGCATCAATTAAAATCTACTGTAATTTTACCAATTCCACATTCTAAATTCAACAGGTTACCTGTCTCATTATTCTTAATATTATCAAAACGATGATGACTATATCCATCAATTTCTATATCTCCGATACCAACATCAAATTTATAATTGTAATCGTTCTCGTTACCTTTAAGTAACAGACTAACATCTCCGACTCCAGTCTCAATGGAATTATCACCTATTACTGTACCTTCAACTTGGATTCTGCCAACTCCACATTCCAAATCAATGTCCTTCAAGTTAACATTTTTAAGCACCATTTCCCCTGCTCCAACTCTATATTTTGAGCTTTCACTTAAACTTAATTCATCAATAGATAATCTTCCGGCATCCACATTAAAGTCTCCAGTGTTAGCATGGATTGTATCTGCTTCTACCTGACCTGCTGAGATATCTAATCGAAAATTTCCTGCAACAAAATCTTTTGGTATTGTGATTGTTATTTTGGGTATATTCTCCTCTCTCCAACCAAATAACTCCTTTAGCTGAAAGCTGCTGCCAAATAATTTAATACTATTTGTCTCATTGGCGCGAATATACCAAGTTCCCTCAGATACATAGGATTCCAGTTCATCCTTTAGCAAATTGACAGCATTAATTGAGAAGCTATTACCTTCTATAATTTCTACATCACCGTAGGCAATTTCAAAATCAATATGCTCAACCCCAGTATAGGTTCCCTCCGTGGTTGCAATTCTAATCTCATTGTCAAAAGGATTTGATATAATTACTATTATTAATATTGCTATCCCAAAAAATAATGATAATAATCCAATGGAAAGCCATATCTTTGAAAATGTTCTCATGCCATCGCCCCCCTATTCTTAAATGGTAACCTGCATAGGTCGATAAAGAAGCGAAACATTGCCGGTAATACTGTTCTGCAAATGAATATACAGAATATGGTGAGTAACATCCCAAGTCCAAACAGAATCAAGCTGATTCCTACAAATAAAATACCAATCAGAGGTACACTTAATTGTATCAATCCATAGAAGAATACAGCAATTCCAGATACGATCAATGCAATACCTGCAACACCAAAGCCAAGTAGTATTCCAAACACTGCACAAACTAATCCGAATACAACTCCAAGGATGGATAGAAATACTGGAAACCAAATTGGACTGGTTAGTAGTGCTATGATAATAATAACTGATCGATTGGAGGTGCTTCCGTTTGTATTATGACTGCTGGCGCCACGGTTATTTGAGCCTTCTTTGGATTCATAATAGGACTGATGTGTTTTCTGTTCTTCTTTTCTTTCTTCATGTACCTTAGTTGCAGCTCCTACAACTTCATATTTTTCTTCTTTATATATAGTATCCTGATACCCCTTTTCCGTGTAGTAACCTCTACTTTCACGTTCGTCCGGATTTGCACTTAGATCTGCTTTGATAATCGCAGCCACTTTTGCAGGTGAACCGAGTTCCTTTATAATATCTTCTTCACGCTCTTCGCCGGCATCTTCAAAATATCCGTTGTAGTAACGCAGTGCTTCCTCTCGCTCTTCAGAAGGAATATCTGGCAATAGTTGCTCGAGTTCCTTCATAAATTCCAGCTTTGTCATCTATTTCACTCCCTCCATAATGTCATTAATCTTCTTAATATATACTTCCCATTCGTCATAGTATAATCTTAACTGTGCCATCCCTTTATCTGTAATTTTATAATAACGGCGATTTCTACCTCCAAATTCCAAATCATATACCTCGAGGCACTCTTCTTTCTGGAGCCTCCTAAGCACCGGATATAGTGTGCTCTCTGATATTTCAATTGCCGTTCGAACATCCTGGGTTATTTTATAACCGTAGGTTCCATCCGGTTCCTTAGATACAACAGCGAGAACAATAGCATCGAGTAATGCTGAACCGGTATTAAATATCATATGACCAACTCCTTCCATATCAAACTATAATATTATTAAAAATCTTATATTGTTAATATAATAATACTATACAGCGTATAATATTATATGTCAATATAGAGAATGATTAATATTTGATTAGAGGATTTTAATTTAAAAAAGTAGTACCAAAAGTTTTATCTTCTGGTACTACTTTATATATCACAACTCTATTTATTCTATTGAATTACAATCACTTACACTTATAGGTATGCTCCAGGTGATAATGGAAAGGCAATATAATTGTAGCGATGTTCTTATGCTTACTTAAGTTCTGGCTTAAGAAATAAGTTGTCTGGTTATGCAAAATATTATCATACCAATGCTCTGTTATAAACTTAAGAATAATTACAGAGATATTCTCACCATGCTTTAGTTCTTTTTCCCTTTGAGATAGGTATTCATCCATTGGTTTAATAATGTCACGATAAGGTGTCTCAATAATTTTAAGTTCAATCGGTATTTTTAACTCTTCCCACTGTTCCCTAAGAACTCTTGCATGTTCCGGATGACGGCAAACATGCAGCGCTGTTATATTATTTGAAATTGAATTCGCATAATTAATTGCCTTTAAGAACGGCTTGTTAATATCATGTACCATCATGATGCAATGCGTCGTAGATACAACATCCTTATCATAATAGGGATAAAATGAATTTAATTTTAGCTCCTTACTAATGGATGCATAATGACGCTGTACTGACCACATTACGATCATAATAGCAGGAAGTGCAATTGCAAGCAACCAGGCGCCATCTACGAACTTTGTACAGAATACAATAACGGATACAACAAGGGTAACAATAGCACCAAAACCATTGATAGCAGCTTTGTATTGCCAATGCTTCTCCTTATCTTTAATCCATTGCTTGAAAATACCAAATTGAGCAATGGTAAAGGATATAAATACACCGACAGAATAAAGTGGTATTAAAAGATGCGTTTCACTTCTAAAGGCAATAATCAGCAGTGAGGACATAATAAATATGAACATTATACCATTGGAAAAGCTTAACTTCGTACCTCTTGAAGAAAATTGGCGTGGTACAAATCCATCATGTGCCAGGATGTATAAAAGCTGTGGCAATCCATTATATGCCGTATTTGCCGCAAGTATAAGAATAAGTGAGGTAAATACTTGTATCATATAATACATAAAGGTATGGCCAAAAACAGCATTTGATATCTGTGATAAAACAGTGTGTCCATGTACCGGTGCAACCTGTAAATGTACAGCCAGTATTGATGTACCACCGAAAATAAATAAGATTATTGCACCAAGCATAAAAAGAATATGTTTCGCATTTCTAGTAGAAGGTTCTTTAAAGCTAGGCACGGAATCGCTAACTGCCTCAACACCGGACATAGCAGAGCATCCAGATGAGAAAGCTTTTAATAGTATCAAAGCACCAATACCCTGCAACGTTTCTTCTGGAATTATCGGTGTCGTATAATCAATTGGTTCAAGATTACCGGTTAATAGCTTAATAAAACCGGTAATAATAAGAATAGCCATTGAAAATATAAAGATATACGTAGGCAAACCAAAAACCTTAGATGATTCTCTGATACCTCGTAAATTAATTAATGTAATAATTGCCACGCAAAATAAAGAAAGTGGTATTTTATAATCTTGCAGAACAGGAAAGGCTGATGACAGTGCCGCAGATGAAGAAGATATACTAACTGCTACCGTTAGGATATAATCGAAGGTTAATGCTGCTGCTGACAATAGAGATGCTGTCTTACCTATATTCTCTTTAGCAACCACATAGGCACCGCCGCCCTGTGGATATTTATCTATAATCTGCGAATAGGAAACTACCAATATTAATAGGAGCAGTATAATGGGTAATACGATAAAAGGCAAGGCATCAAAGGCATAAAACCCTATGGCTGGTATTAAAACAAGCAGTATCTCTTCAATTGCATAAGCAACAGATGAAACTGCATCACTTGCCATAATTGGTAATCCCCACAACCTCGATAATTTCTCGTGACTCAGCTCGTTATTTTTTAATGGTTTTCCAAGAATTACTTCTTTGACATTCATATAATTTCTCCCCTGGTGACTTGTTGTAACTGCTTCTTAACCCCTTTAACACCTTTGTTATGGGGTGCGCATTGCTGTGAAATAAAACACATTATCCTCTAACAACTTTTTATTATATCGCCTTTGATATAAAGATTGTATAAAGATTTTGACAACTCCCTTAAGATTCTATAAATGTATTTTTACATGATTGACCTATTCATATACTTCCATTATCTTCTGTTGATACTTCACTTTGCCTTCGCGTAAACAAGATGAAACGTACCGATATTCATAACTGTTTCACCATTATAATGCTTCACTTTACCTTCACTTGTCATGAATTAATAAAGGCTGTTCGAAACAAGGTAAATGCATTTACCTCTCGTTTCGAACAGCCTTAATATAAATAGATTATTACTTATTTAGTTTATTGGTACTAAATAAATTACCAAATACCTTGTGCCAACATAGCAGTAGCTACCTTTTCAAAGCCGGCAATATTAGCTCCTACAACGTAATTACCTTCTGCCTGATATCTCTTTGCCGCATCGTCCATGCTGTGGAAAATATTAACCATGATTTGCTTTAATTTTGCATCTACTTCTTCAAAGGTCCAGCTATAACGTTCGCTGTTCTGGGTCATTTCTAAAGCAGAAGTTGCAACACCGCCTGCATTCGCTGCCTTTCCTGGTGCAAATAGCACCTTATTAGCAAGTAAATATTCTGTCGCTTCCAGAGTGGTAGGCATATTTGCACCTTCCGCTACCGCGATACATCCGTTTGCAACTAGAGCCTTTGCATCCTCCAGCTGAAGCTCATTCTGTGTTGCGCAAGGAAGTGCAATATCACATTTCACGCTCCATACACCTGTACCTTCATGATATTCGGAATTTGGTCTGTATTTTTTGTATTCTGTTAATCTTGCACGTCTTACTTCTTTGATTTCCTGAAGTGCTGTTAGGTCAATACCTTCCGGATCATATACCCAGCCGTTAGAATCGCTGCAGGTGACGCATTTAGCACCTAACTCATGGGCCTTTTGAATTGCATAAATTGCAACATTACCTGAACCGGATACAGTAGCAATCTTACCTTTGATATCCTTACCATTACACTTTAACATTTCTTCTGTTAAGTACAGTAACCCATAACCGGTCGCTTCTGTTCTTGCTAAAGAACCACCATAGGTTAGTCCTTTACCGGTAAGTACACCTTCATATGATCCTGTTATTTTCTTATACTGACCATACATATAGCCGATTTCTCTTCCGCCAGTACCAATGTCTCCTGCAGGAACATCCACATTTGCTCCAATATATTTATATAATTCTGTGATAAAGCTTGTACAGAATGCTAATACTTCTCTGTCTGATTTACCCTTTGGATCAAAGTCAGAACCACCTTTGCCTCCTCCGATAGGCAGACCTGTCAGTGAATTTTTAAAAATTTGTTCAAAGCCAAGGAATTTAATAATACCAAGATTTACAGAAGGATGTAAGCGTAAACCGCCCTTATAAGGTCCTATTGAATTATTGAATTGTACACGATAACCAGTGTTAACCTGTACATTGCCGTTGTCGTCCACCCACGGCACTCTGAATTTGATTTGTCTGTCCGGTTCCACAAGTCTTTCTAATAATGCTTCTCTTCTGAACTTGTCCTCATTGGCATCAACAACTGCCCTTAAGGATTCCAGAACTTCTTTCACAGCCTGATGAAATTCAGGCTCAGCCGGGTTTTTCTTAACCACTAGCTCAATTACCTCATCTACGTATCCCATTTTTAATCTCCTTTGATTAAAATAAGTTAGTTCGCAAAAAATATAATAATGAATTTGCATGTATAATTATACCGAAAGCATTGTTTCTAAGCAATAAAATTATTATTTGATTTCCTGATTTTATTATATTTTTCCACAAGTAATCACAATTTATTAACTATTTAGATTAAATAGACCTCCAATCCTTTGGTTAAAACAAAGGTAAGGGTATTCATTTTAATGCTTCTGTGCTATAATTCTTTCAGAGAATTTGCATAATATAAGGAAATACTGACTTAAAATACGGTTAGTTTTTAAAGGAGATTATATGGCATTTGATGGAATTGTAATTGCCAATGTAGTAAAAGAATTACGCGATACCCTGCTTGGCGGTAGAATAAATAAAATAGCGCAACCCGAAAAGGATGAATTGATATTAACAATTAAAGGACAGGCAAGAGAACAATATAAGCTGCTTCTTTCTGCCGGGGCTGGATTACCTTTAATATATCTTACAGAAAATACCAAACCAAGTCCTTTGACCGCACCTAATTTTTGCATGCTTTTAAGAAAACATTTAAATAGCGCCAAAATATTGGATATTACACAACCCGGGTTGGAACGAATTATACAGTTTAAAATGGAACACTTAGATGAAATGGGTGATGTCTGTGTCAAATATCTTATTATTGAATTAATGGGAAAACACAGCAATATCATCTTTTGCGATGAAAGTATGAAAATCGTAGACAGCATTAAGAGAATTAATCAATTTGTAAGCTCTGTACGAGAGGTATTACCCGGAAGAGATTATTTTATTCCTGCCACACAGGAAAAACTTAACCCACTGGAATTGACCTACGAAGAATTTTGCAATGCCATCTTATCAAAACCACAAGCGATTGGTAAGGCCCTTTACTCTAACCTTACTGGTATCAGCCCCTTACTTGCTAATGAATTGTGTTATCGTGCCTCTGTTGACGCAGAGGATTCTACAGACGCTCTGACACCAGAAGCAGGCTTACATCTATTCCGTAACCTGGAACGCTTTATTGATGAAATTAAATCCGGACATTTTAACCCTAACATAGTAACTGACGGCAGTAACGCAATTGAATTCTCCAGTGTTACTCTTACTTGCTATGCCAGCTATGAAGTTCGTCCCTATGAGTCAATCTCTGCACTTTTAGAGGATTATTACGCTTCCAAAAATGCCTCCTCCCGTATGAAGCAGAAATCCTTCGATCTTCGAAAGGTTGTCTCTAATTTAATTGACCGAACCAGTAAAAAATATGATTTACAAAGAAAACAATTACAGGATACCGATAAGAGAGATAAATTCAAAGTATACGGAGAATTATTGACTGCCTATGGTTATGGTCTTGAACCGGGCGCAAAGGTGTTAAATACCATAAATTATTATACGGATGAAGAAATCAGCATTCCGTTAGACCCAACTCTTTCTGCCATGGAAAATGCAAAGCATTATTTTGAAAAATATAATAAACTCAAACGTACTTACGATGCGCTTACCAATCAGGTACAGGAGACTGAAGATGAATTAAAGCATTTAGAATCCATAAGAACAGCCTTGGAAATCGCTTCACTTGAGGAAGATTTAGCTTCCATAAAGCAAGAGCTCACCGAGTTTGGATATGTACGACGTAAATTCACGAGTGGTAATAAAAAGCTTGAAAAGAAAGTTAACCTCAAAAAAACCAGTCAAAAGAGCAAGCCCTTGCACTTCATTTCCTCTGATGGATATCATATGTATGTGGGTAAGAATAATTATCAGAACGATGAGCTTACGTTTCAATTCGCAGATGGTGGTGATTGGTGGTTCCACATTAAAAATAGTGCTGGTTCCCATGTTATCGTAAAGTCAAAGGGTGAAGAACTTCCTGATCGTACTTTTGAGGAAGCTGGCAGATTGGCTGCTTATTATTCCAGTTCCAGAGAGGCTGCTAAGGTGGAAATTGATTACACTCTCAAAAAGAATGTAAAGAAGCCCAACAAGGGCAAACCTGGATTTGTGGTTTATTATA
This sequence comes from Mobilitalea sp., assembly GCA_047606065.1. Taxonomy (GTDB): domain Bacteria; phylum Bacillota; class Clostridia; order Lachnospirales; family Lachnospiraceae; genus Mobilitalea. Next base: position 49,373 of record JASGEU010000018.1, on the reverse strand, counting down.
CGAATTACTCCATGATATCTTCTACAGATATTACTGGTATCGCTCTAGTACAATAATCCAGACCACATTTCTTTAAGCTCTGGAAACTACACCAGATATCCCGCCTATGGAAAGGAGACTTTTAATGATAATCGCAGATTACCACGTTCACTCTGATTTCTCCAGTGATTCAGTTACTCCTATGGAACAAATGATTGAACGAGCAATAGAATTGGGACTTAAGAAACTTTGTTTTACCGATCATATGGATTATGATTATCCAAAGGTGAGTGAACTTCGCTTTGTATTTGATCCAGATGCTTATTTCAAGAAACTGGAGGAATTAAAAGACCGTTACAAGGATAGGCTTCAGATCCTAACCGGCGTTGAGCTGGGCTTGCAGCCACACCTTGGAGACAAATTGAATCATATAATAAGTAGCTATAACTTCGATTTTGTTATTGGTTCCTCCCATGTGGTAAATTGCTTAGATCCCTATTTTCCCGCCTACTGGGAAGAACGCACAGCAGCCCAGGGAATTAATGATTATTTTCAATCTATCATTGATAATTGCAAAGCTTTCCAAGGCTTTCACGTCTACGGTCACCTGGACTATATTATCCGCTATATTCCAGGTCAGAAGGAACAAAAAATTGACTATTCCTATTCTGACTATGCTGATATATTAGATGAAGCATTAAAAACAATCATCTCCTATGGAAAGGGAATTGAAATCAACACAGCAGGCCTAAAATATGGTCTGGGTTATGCACATCCCAAGCCAGAATTACTTCGCCGTTACAAAGAACTGGGCGGTGAATTAATCACCGTTGGCTCCGATGGACATAAGCCGGAACATCTTGCATATGACTTTCATGTAGTACCTGACCTTCTAAAAAGCTGCGGTTTTAAATACTATGCAACCTTTGAACAGGGAAAACCAATCTATGAGATGATTTGAAAGCCTTACATCTTCATAATAAATTTATATACTACTATGAGTCAGGAGCATTTATGGTATTAACTGATGAACTAAAAAATCAAGGATTCCTATTACAAAATGTAAATCCTAATGATTTAGAAGATTATATCGATGTTAAAAGAACTTGTTACAAAAAGTATATCGATGAACATTATGGAGGATGGGTTGAGAATACACAAATCAATATGAATACAGAGATATTTATTAAGACCATGAACGACTCATGTTTTAAAAAATAATATTAAATGATGTTATTGTTGGCTTTCTCTCATATAGCGAAGAAATAGATAGAATAGATGAAATATCAGTTCAGATGATTGGAATAGCTCAAAATTTATATACGCGGTTTGGATTTGAGACATATGCTGAAACAGCAACTCATTATTTAATGAGGTTTAATTAATCTTTAGAATGACAAGAAAGAACGGATAATAGTTTCCTGAATTACACTATTATCCGTTCTTTCTGTTTCATCTATATATGAATATATATCCTATTTCATTATGGTTCCGCCGCCAAGCACATAGTCTCCCTGATAGAAAACAACTGCTTGTCCCGGAGTAATTGCACGCTGTGGTTCCTCGAAAATACAAATTAGTTCATCCTGTGCTGTCTTTTTAATTCTACATTTTGCACCCTTATGGCTGTATCTGATTTTAGCTTCGACTTCCATTTCGCCGTCCAAATCTTCAATCGCCATGAAATTCAGATTATTTGCATATAACTGATCAGAGAAGACTTCATTTGCATTTCCAAGGACTACCTCATTTGTCTCCGGTTTTAATTCCACAACAAACATAGGTTGTCCCATTGCAATACCAAGTCCTTTTCTCTGTCCTACTGTATAGTGGACTAACCCCCGATGCTTACCAATGATTTCTCCGGCCGTATTCAAATAATTACCTGGTACTAGACCACTTGTCTGCATCGACGAATCCAGCAACTGATTCTTTTCTTTCAGGTAATCGGTAATAAATCCCGCATAATCCTGGTCTGGAATAAAACAGATTTCCTGACTATCTGGTTTATTTGCTATTGGAAGGTCAAGAGAAAGTGCTATCTCTCGAATCTTATCCTTGGTGTATTCACCCACTGGCATTATGGTATGTGAAAGTTGATGCTGGGTCAGATTATATAATGCATAGGTTTGATCCTTTGCCTGAGTTACTGATTTTTTAATAGCAAACCTTCCATTTGGTAATTTGGCTATACTGGAATAATGACCAGTAGCGATATAATCTGCACCAATATCCAAGGATCTCTTAAGTAAAGATTCCCACTTTACATAGCGGTTACAAGCAATGCAAGGATTTGGTGTTCTTGCCTGCAGATATTCCGCTACAAAATAATCTATCACATTTTCTTTAAATTCATTCTTAAAATTCATTACATAATAAGGAATGTCAAGAGCTGACGCCACTCTTCTTGCATCTTCAACTGCGCTTAGTCCGCAGCATCCACCCTTTTCCTCCATAGAACAGACATCCTCGTCCTGCCATATCTGCATGGTAATGCCGATTACATCATATCCCTGTTCTTTTAACAGATATGCCGCTACGGAGGAGTCAACTCCACCTGACATACCCACTACTACTTTCTCCATGCAATCCTCCATCTTAATCTTAATTGTTTTTACACAAGAAAGATGTTCACTTTTGATACTCTAATGCTCTTACAAGCGGATTGCGAAGCAATAAGGCTTAATACTCTATTGTCTCCTCTTCCTCATGTATATCGGATTTTGGCTTTTGTAAGCCTTCTATTTTAATTCCTTTTCTTTCAGCATAATCCCAGAGAGCAGCATGGATTGCTTCTTCTGCGAGTAGAGAACAATGCACTTTAACTGGCGGAAGTCCATCAAGGGCTTCCATAACTGCCTTATTTGTAACCATCAAAGCTTCTTCAACAGTCTTTCCTTTTACAAGCTCAGTTGCCATACTACTGGTTGCTACTGCTGCACCACAGCCAAAGGTTTTAAATTTAACATCATTAATAATGCCAACTTCATCTATATCAAGATAAATCCTCATGATATCACCGCATTTTGCATTACCAACGGTACCAACACCGCTCGCGTTCTCGATTTCCCCTACATTTCTAGGGTTTGTAAAATGATCCATAACTTTTTCTGTATACATAATTTTCCTCCAATATTTCTGTATATCAACAATCAGTTTTTTGCACAGTAATCCTATCTCTTCTTAACAAAATCCTCATAAAGCGGAGACATGTTACGCAGTTTCATAACAATTTCCTTAATTCTATCAACCGTATAATTAATTTCTTCCTCTGTGTTTTCATCACTTAACGTTAGACGCAAGGAACCATGCGCGATTTCATGGGGCAAACCTATCGCAAGAAGTACATGGGATGGATCTAATGAACCCGACGTACACGCAGAGCCACTAGATGCACAGATATTGTTCATATCCAGCATGATCAATAAGGACTCACCTTCAATGAACTGAAAACTAAAATTAATATTGTTGGGCAATCTTCTTGTCTTATCACCATTTACACGTACATAAGGTATTTCATCAAGAACTCTGGTAATTAATAAATCTCTAAGCTGTTTCTCTTTCTTTGCTCTTTCTTCCATCGTTGCCAAAGCAATTTCTGCTGCCTTACCAAAGCCAACAATACCAGGTACATTCTCTGTTCCAGCTCTTCGCTGTCTCTCCTGCGCACCGCCATGAACATAGGAGCGAATTTTTACACCCTTTCTTATATAGAGAAGACCAATACCTTTGGGACCATTTAATTTATGAGCACTTGCACTTAGCATACTAATATTCATTTCATTTACATCAATCGGAACTTGACCAAAGGCTTGTACTGCATCCGTATGGAACAGCACTTGATGCTTCTTTGCAATCTCTCCGATTTCTTTAATCGGTTGAATTGTACCAATTTCATTATTTGCAAACATGACAGATATTAATATTGTTGTCGGGCGAATCGCCTGTTCCAACTGATCTAACTTAACAATACCATTCTCATCCACATCTACATAGGTAACGTCGATACCATGCTTCTCCATATATTCACAAGTGTGTAAAATCGCATGATGCTCAAATTTTGTGGTTATAATATGGTTTCCCTTTGCTGCATAGGCTTCAACCACAGCTTTAATTGCCCAGTTATCCGATTCAGTGCCACCAGCAGTAAAATAAATCTCTGATGTATCAGCACCAATTACATTGGCAATTTTTGCTCTCGCATCATCCACCGCTTTTTTATTCTGTGCTGCAAATTCGTATACGCTTGATGGATTGCCATACAACTCTGTAAAATAAGGGAGCATTGTTTCAACTACCTCTGGTCTTGTTTTTGTAGTTGCTGCATTGTCAAGATATATCTTCTTCTCCATGTTGCCATCTCCTAATTTATAATTATAATTATGACTTATCTTAATTTGTAACTGTTCAAAACCTATCCGAATATTTAAAAATTGGCAGTAGATGCTTGCTTTCTAAGGATGATTTTAATACAAGTGAAACGACAAGTCGTTTCACTTGTCATGTATTATAGTTTGGTTCTAAATAGTTACAATATTATTATCTATCTTTTACATTCCGCAGGTCTGTTTTGCTTTCGGGTCCCCTTCTAATATGGGTGGTTGAACCTTCTTGCTTTCCGCAACAAGATCCGACAGCATAATACCATCAACAGCGCCATTTATACTATCACTAATACGCTTCCAAACATATTTTGTTACACAGGAATCGGAGCCACTGCAGTTACTTTCCCCATTGTTAATTACACAACAATCAACTGGACTCAAATCTCCCTCCAATGCCCTTAGTATATCACCAACTGATATGTTCTCGGGCGGTTGGGCAAGCTTGTATCCACCTTGTGCACCTCTTATACTATGGACAATACCAGCTTTTTTTAGCTTTGCAATTAATTGTTCCAAATAATTAATTGATATATCCTGGCGATCTGCTATCTGGCTTAAAGCTACTGCTTCCTCTTCTTCATGGACTGCAAGGTCAAGTATCGCACTTAATCCGTATCTACCCTTGGTAGATAGCTTCATAATAACCTCCATTCCGCCTTATTAAGGCTTTAACTTATCTTTATATTATTTCTTAATTCCTACTATTTTATTTCCTATTAAAATACTTGGATTTAAATATAGCACTTTGTCTAAATACTGTCAATATAATTTCTATGAAATTCCTAATTGGATTGTACAATTCCTATCCTCCAATTAATTTAGAAATATAACAATTTGCATTCCTAACATAAGTTTTTAAAAAAGACAATATATATACATAGAGTAGAATAAACAAGGATCAATCGTATGGAACGAATGGCAGTCAGCGCACAACAGGCAAGAAAGATGAGAAGAAATAACATTGTTAAGGGAACCTTAATTTTAACATTTGCAGGTTTTGTCACCAGATTTATTGGGTTTTTTTATAGAATATTTTTATCAAATACTATGGATGCCGAACTTCTTGGCATTTATCAATTAATTTTTCCTGTGTACGGAATATGTTATACTGTTTATGCCATGGGTATACAAACTTCCATCTCCAGCCTAGTCGCTGCAGAAATAGGGAAACGTAATCCCAAAAATGTCACTAAAATTCTTAGGGTCGGAGTTATTCTGTCAGTATCAGTAGCTGCATTTCTCTCACTTCTTGTATATTTAAATGCAGATTTTATTGCCTACCGTTTCCTTCTTGAAATAAGAAGTGCTGACTCTTTACGAATTATGGCTATTGTATTTCCGTTCTGTGGCATAACTGCTTGTATTAACGGATATTATTATGGTCTAAAAAGCGCAGGTGTCCCTGCTTTCACACAATTGTTGGAACAGGTTGTAAGAGTCTTTGCTGTTTATGTAATGGCTCTATATGCAGGAAATGGAGATATGAGAGTCACTTGTGAATATGCTGTTATTGGCTTAGTTATAGGTGAAGTGGTTTCCTGCGCTTATAATATTTTCTCGATGTTTTTAACTAAGTCTCCTTCCGAATTAATCCCGCTCGGACCTGATCCTAATGCAAAGCCGAAAAGACGAAGAACCATTATTCGTAACATGTTAAGTCAAAGTGTTCCTCTTTCTGCAAATAGACTTTTACTTAGCATTTTACATAGCATAGAGGCAATTATGATACCAACTATGCTTCGACGATATGGCTTATCCCCCCAAGAGTCCCTGGTTATCTTTGGGGTATTAAATGGGATGTCAATTCCCTTCATTATGTTCCCAACGGCAATCACAAATGCATTATCTGTGTTATTATTACCTACTATCTCTGAAGCACAGGCGATTAATAATGATAAGCTAATTGGTCGAACCACTGCTATCTCAATTAAGTACAGTTTGATTATTGGCATTATAAGTACCGGTTTATTCATTGTTTTCGGTCAAGATTTAGGGTATACCGTCTTTCATAATAAATCAGCCGGAGCTTATCTTGTCATCTTAGCCTGGTTATGCCCCTTCATGTATTTAGCAACTACATTGACAAGTATTATTAATGGACTGGGTAAAGCCCATGTTCCTTTTATTAATTCAGTTGTTGCAACTTTATGTAAAATTGCACTGATTATGTTTCTTATTCCCTCACATGGAATTACTGGTTACCTTATTGCCTTGCTCATAGGTCAATTAATTGTCACCGGTCTTGATATGGTGGCTGTAGTACGACTAGTGCGCTTTGATTTAGATAGTATTAATTCATTGCTCAAACCTGCTATGATTGTAGCCGGATCTTCATTTATGGTGAAAGCCTGCTATGATTACATACAAAAAATGACACACATCAGCGGGGTGATTTACCTACTCACCTTTTGCATGCTGCTGTGCGTCATTAGCGTTATTTTATTATTGATTACTGGAGCCATCTCAAAAAAAGACATCAGATAAATAGGAGCTATATAACTTATAATCCCTTTTTCCCTGCTCCTTGGCTTGATACAACGCTTTATCTGCATGATCCATTAACTGTTCGCAATTATTACCAGTGTCTGGATATAATGCAATTCCAATACTGCCTGAAATATCGATTGCATAATCATCAAACCTATAAGTTGTATTAAGTTCTTTTTTTAGTATTTCTGCCTTCTTTATAACTTCGTCGATGTTACTAACATTACCTGCAAAAACAATGAATTCATCCCCGCCAATACGGCCGATGATCTCACCATCTGAGAAAACCTCTTTGATTTGGTTAATCACATAGATCAGAACTCGATCTCCACGAAGATGTCCATATTTATCGTTTATACTTTTGAAGTCATCAAAATCTACAAACATCAGCATATGTATGCCGTTGTGATTACCCGAAATAAATTTATCAATCTTCTTAATTGTAACCTCTTTATTATAGACGCCCGTCAAAGGATCTCTGGTAGCCCGGTACTCCAGTGCTTCCAGCTCACGTTTTTGGGAATCCACATTAACAATTTTCCCTATTACTCTGAGTGGTTTCTTAAAGTCATCATAGATAGTTTTACCCATGATCTGACACCAGATATATTCACCCAGAATATTTTTAATACGAAACTGCGATTCAATTAAACTTGAACCAGTAGGTAATTCCTGGCATAGTTCTAAGTAAATACCCCAATCATCAGGATGCACCATATCTCTGCGGTTTTCACAACTAGAAAGATAATTCTGAATAACCGGAGAAGCGCCGAACATGTCCCTGTACTTTTCTGTATAAACCATTTGGTCTAATTTAATATGGTATTCAAAAAGAATATCTTTTGACAATTCGGTTGCTACCCGATAACGTTCTCCTTCCAGTAGAATGAGATTTTGCATCGCTTTTTGTTCGCTTATATCAACAAAAACTACGGATAAGGTATGCCTGCCATCCTTACCCATTGTACTATTACCGTTCATTAACATGTTAAGGCTTATACCTTCTTTTGTAACCATCTGAACTTCACATTTGATGGTATCCTGCTGCAACTGCTGTTCAACGTTTTTTATAAATTCCTTATGGTCAGAGGCAATAAAGTCAAAAATAGTCGCCTTATTTTCACTCTTAACGACGCTTTTATCATATCCCAGAATATCATAAAAACCCTTGCTCGCATAAAGAATTCTTCCGTCTTCTTCAAATATAAAATGAACTAAGCCCGCACGAATGCTGTTCGTTATTTTCTTTAACTCTAACATCGCCCTGGTAACTCTTTTTTCGCTTTCAAGTCTGTAAAGTAATATAATAACGAATACAATTATACAAATACTTATGAGAAATATCACAAGTGTCAGCAGCAGCGTGGGATCCCTCTGTAAATCGCTGATCAGTTTCATCATCTTATCCCCAATCTTATAACATGCAAATTTGCATTATGAACAAACAAAAGAAAAGGACAGCCAATCATCTGGGTTTGCTTATAAAATATACGGTGTCTCCTGATATACGTAATAATTGAGCCAGTTCGTATACATTGTATTCGCGTGCGCTCTCCAAACGAGATTTGGTCTTTGCTCAGGTTGATTTTCGGGGTAATAATTCTGTGGCAAAGCAATTTCCAGACCTTTTGCAACGTCCCTCTTATATTCCTTATCAAGAGATATCCTGTCGTACTCTGGATGGCCCATGACAAAAATTTGTGATGCGTTTTTCGCCATCACAATAAAAACCCCTGCTTCCACTGATTCAGCCAGAATAACAAGATCCTGACAATTAAGGATGTCTTCTCTGGAAACTGTTGTATGCCTTGAATGTGGTGCATAAAATACATCGTCAAATCCCCTGACAAATGGTACTCGTCTCTCAAGAACCCTATGTTCAAAGATTCCAAACATTTTATTATCTAAGGTTTTCTTTTTAATTCCAAAATGATAGTAAAGTCCAGCTTGCCCTCCCCAACATATGTGAAGAGTTGATGTTACATTATGTTTTGACCATTCCATTATTTTGACTAATTCATCCCAATAGGTAACCTCTTCAAATTCCATTAACTCCACTGGCGCACCGGTAATGATTAATCCGTCAAATCTACGTTCCTTCACATCTTCATAAGTCTGATAAAATTGATCCAAATGACTGGTCGGAGTATGAGACCCCACATAAGTCCCAGTTGTAAGAAAGGTTACATCCACTTGAAGAGGAGTGTTAGACAAACTTCGAAGCAATTGAACCTCAGTATCCTCTTTCACGGGCATAAGATTTAAAATAGCGATTTGCAACGGTCTGATATCCTGATGCATCGCTCTGGTCTCATCCATAATAAAGATATTTTCATCTTCTAATATTCTCTTAGCCGGAAGGTCACTCTGTATTTTTATCGGCATAATCAATCACCATTTTCTATAATTTTTCAGTATTATTCCATCTTAGCATGATTTATGGAAGAAATCAACCAGCAATGCATGTATAACCCGTTATCTCCCAATTGTGCTTATATTACTGTAGTATATTTATTCATTGATATAAATTAACCTCTGTTATTTTAACATAATCAAAAGCTCTTCTTCTGTCAGTATTTCGACACCCAACTCTTGAGCCTTCGTTAATTTACTGCCAGCATTTTCGCCTGCAATCAGGTAGGAAGTCTTTTTAGAAACACTGCCAGACACCTTACCTCCATAGCTCTTTATTAGTTCTTCCATTTCTGTTCTTCCCATATTAGGCAGGGTTCCTGTTATCACAAAAGTCTTATCCTGCAATCGTTGATCCTGTGTTCCTTCTTGTTGCTGGGAATAGAAATTCATTCCTGCTTTCTCAAGACGATCTAATACAGCTTTATTTGCCTCGGACGAAAAGAACTCTACAATAGCGGAAGCACTTATCGTTCCTACATCTTTAATTGCAACTAAATCTTCATAGGTTGCTGTTGAAAGCTCTGTAATTGATTTAAATTGTTTTTTTAGTTCTGCTCCAGCCTGTTTTCCAATGTTTTTAATTCCTAGACCAGTGATTAGTCTGTCAATATCATTATTTTTACTATCTTCGATAGCTTTTAATAATTTATCTGTGTTTTTTTCTTTTCCAATAAGGCCTTTTTCGATTAATTCATCCCGATAATTGCTAAGATAATAAATATCTGATATATCTTTTAAATAGCCTTCTCTTATTAATGATATCACGTACGCTTCGCCAAACCCCTTAATATCCATTGCACCTCGACCAACAAAGTTCATAATATGCTGTTCTAATTGTGCTGGACAATTAATATTGGTACACCTGGTATCCGCAGAATTTTCATCCCTGGACGTTGGTTCCTGACAACTCGGGCAGATTGCAGAAATAATATATGGCTCTGTATCTGAAGGTCTTTTTTCTTTAACAACGGACAAAATTTCAGGAATTATTTCGCCTGCTTTTCGAACTACAACTGTATCTCCAATACGTATATCTAACTCATTAATACGGTCCTGATTGTGGAGAGTCGCACGTTCCACATTAGTTCCGCATAATCTAATTGGCTCAAAGATGGCTGTAGGTGTAATTCGCCCGGTTCTTCCTACCGATAGCCGAATATCCTTAACGACTGTTTCCTTTTCTTCTGGAGGATATTTGTAGGCAATCGCCCATCTGGGTACTTTGGAAGTGGCTCCGAAATATTCACGGTCAATTAAATCATCTACCTTAGCAACAGCGCCATCTATATCAAAAGGAAGTTTACCTCTGGATTCCCCTATTTCAGTAATTGCATCCCATACCTCATCAGCTGTGTGACATAGTTTGTAATTATCAATAACTTTTATCCCTTGTTTACTTAACCATTCCAAACTCTCAGAGTGAGAAGCAAAATTAATCCCTTGTACTTCCTGGACATTAAACACAAACAAGGAAAGCTTTCTTTCTTTCACCACTTGAGGATCTAGTTGCCGTAGTGTTCCTGCTGAACAGTTTCTGGGATTTGCAAAAAGTTTTTTACCCGCAGCCTCAAGCTTTTCATTCACTGCTTCAAAGTCTTCATTCTTCATATAGACTTCGCCGCGGATTTCAAGATAAGGAACCGGATTTTTCAATTTAAGGACAACATCCTTAATCATCTTAACGTTTTCTGTAACATCTTCACCTTGATTTACTCCATCCCCTCTGGTAATTGCTACAGAAAGTTCACCCTCCACATAACGCAGGGCAACTGAAAGTCCATCTATCTTTTTCTCAACAACAAATCTTGTCTCCGGGCGTTCTCTTTTCACTTTATCTACAAATGAGATAACCTCTTCTTTATCAAAAACATCCTGCAGACTTAACATTGGTACTCTATGTTTAATAAGTACGCCTGCTTCTCTTTTTGCTACCCCGCCAACTTTCTGCGTAGGGGAATCTTCCACTGCGTACTGTGGATTTTCTTGTTCCAGCTTACGCAGTTTAATTGACAATTGATCATACTCATAATCTGAGATTTCCGGATCATCCTGATTGTAATAGCGGTCATTGTGGTATTTTATCTGTTCTCTTAGTGCCTCTATTTCCTGTTTGATATCCATATAAATAACCCTTTCTCAATTTGATATATGAAGTTTAACATAGTCTGCAGACATCTGGTGTCTACTTATAAAAGGAACGGTTAAGTTCCTCGATTTCTTTTTCCGTTACATTGCGATAATCACCTGGCTTTAGTCTGCCAAGCTGTATGTTCATAATTCGAATTCTTTGCAGTGCAACTACACGATAGTCCAGATACTCGCACATCCGTCTGATTTGCCTGTTTAGACCCTGTGTCAATACAATATTAAAGGTGAAACGATCAATTTGAGTTACCTTACAGGGATTCGTTACCTTATCAAGAATTGGTACTCCCTGTGACATTTTTTTGATAAAATCACCCGTTATCTCTTTATTAACTCTAACCAGATACTCTTTTTCGTGATTATTTTCCGCTCGTAATATCTTATTTACAATATTACCATCATTGGTTAATAAAATTAATCCTTCCGAGTCTTTATCCAAACGGCCAATCGGGTAAATTCTCATTCCATACTTAATGAAATCAACTATATTATTAGGGTCTTTAGGGTCTGTGGTACAAACAATTCCCTCAGGTTTGTTAAAAGCAATCAGAACCAGTTTTTCTTCCCTCTTTACAGGTTTGTCACAAAAAGTTACTACGCTATTCTTTGTTACTTTTGAACCCATTTGTGCAACTATTCCATCTATTTTAATTTTTCCCTCTGTAAGGTAGCGGTCCGCTTCTCTTCTTGAGCATACCCCTGCTTCACTTAGAAATTTATTAATTCTGATTTCCTCTTTTTCTTCCCCTTGGGAGGTTAATCGTTTCGTTCTCTTTGCCATAGGTTACCTTGCCTTTCCATACCGATATGACCTTTTGCCATATGTTTCAATTATTCATTATACTTGATTTTATAATGGGAGTCCACTTGTTTTTACCCTATGCTTACCGGCAGATAAAAACTGCTGTAGCGATATAATAATCCGTTACAGCAGCATATGAAAAGGTATATTTTTATGAAACTATCTACTGCATCCTTCTGGTAAATATAAATAAGCTTCTTATGACTATACTTAAAGGTATTTTTTCATAGTTTCAATATTTTTCTCTTCTTTTTTTACAAAATCCTTAGCAATGTCTGTGCTTATTCCATCCGCATTCTTCTTTGCATGAATTAGTTTTGTCATCTGTGTTACTCCCATTGTACTGCCTTGAATTACCATTTGTGCAATACTACTGTCCGTTGGTCTCATCAGTGTATTTAACTTTACGTTGCCCTTCATGATGCTTTTCGTATAGAAGGATTGCTCTTTAACCTTAGTTCCATTTGCTATGAGCTGTTCTTTCGTTTTATTCGCTATCTCACGGTAGTCTCTAAGCTGATGATGAAGTTCCTTGTTCATTTCGCGGTTTTCCACCTTGTCCATCACTGCCTTAAGTGCAGTAATTCCAATGGAAGCATTCTGATATGTTTTCTCTAATAAATCTAAATCCACATTTCCAATCATAAAAATACTCCTTATACTTTTTAAATAGTATAAGGAGTTAGCTTTAAATTATACGGTTAGTTCTTTGTTTCCTCTTGATTTTGCTTACTATTTGCCATTTCAGCTACACTGGTCCAGAAATTTTTCAAATCCTCATCCTTATCCATTGCTTCCTGGCTCTTCTCATTGGTCAAATTCATTAATGCTACCACATCTTCATCATTACTGCGTTCATTGTAATAAGTTTGTGTTTCCTCATCCATTGTTCCAGAGAAGAATTTAAGTTCGTTATTCTCATCTGTAATTACAAAGAATTTTGAAAGACCTGGTGCAGTTGTGTTTATGCCAGTAAATTTAATTTCATGATAAGCATATACTATATAAGTGCCTTCCTTAAAACCTTTTTGAACATATGCTTTAACGTCAAGATAATTTTCAATATATTCTGTCTTCTGCTGAAGGTCTTCCTGTGTTTCTACAGTAGATGGATCACTGGAAATTGCTTTAAGCGCTTCAACATCGCGATTATTTTTAGCTGTATAATAATCTTTAACTAATTGTTCAATCTTAGGATACCCTTCCTCCTCAATTGGATATACTGGAAGGGGTGTGGGAGTCGGTGCAAGTGTTGGAGTAGTTATTGCTATACTTGTTGCATCTGCAACACCTAAAACCTGTACGTTCTCATCATCACCTACAGATTCTTCGTCAAATACCTCTGCTTTCATGGTAGCCGCTGCACCAGAATTATCTTCCGCCGCTGTCTTATCATGACTAAGAGAAATAGTTAATAATCCAATACCCATAGTACTCATTGTTGTCAATAATATTATTTTTTTATATTTAAGTTTCATGTAAAAAACCATGCCTTTCTAGAAACTTGCAAACATTAGGCCTCAGGCACAATATTTGCAAAGTAAATTGTTAATTTACTTGGTGAAAATTCATTCTCACACTATCATCTTGTGTCCATTACAAAAATCCATACGCTTATTTTATCAAAGGTTGAACAAAAAAGCAACCTAAATATTTCATCTTTTTGTAACACTATGTAACAATTTCGTAACATTTCCTAAAATTCTACAAGAAAGTATCTGTTTATACATATTAACAGTAATTCTCTTGTTGAGCAAATTCCAGGCTACAATATTTTTATTATACAAAAGAATTAGATAAATGTATAATGGGAATATAAAACATATAAAAGGAGGGCGTGTTCCTATGAAGAATATATTAGAACAACATATGCTTCATCTAAAAGCAAAAGAACAAAAGATGTTTACAGAGCCTGAAAGTTCATTGAAAAAAAACACCATTGACCCTTTATTGGAAAAAATACAGAGTAAAATTCCTGATAAACTACGCACCACTTTAAATACCGCATTTTATAAAGGATTTCAATTAGTTTTTGAAAAAGGAAGTCCCTACATTGAAAAAACTTATGACAAAGATAAGCTCCAAGTTGATTTTGACGTGAATGATTATGCTGTGGATAAACACACTTCAAAAAGGCATATGAAGCGTCTCGATAAACAATCCACTAAATCTCAATTAGTAAACACCTCATTATCTGCCTTAGAAGGGGGAATCCTTGGTGTACTTGGTGTCGGTCTCCCTGATATTCCATTGTTTATATCCGTAATCTTAAAAACAATCTATGAGGTGTCACTTAGTTATGGTTTTAATTATACTTCCGATCAGGAAAAGGCATATATCCTTCTTCTGATTAGCAGTGCTATGTCAAAGGGTGAAGATCAGCTAAAAAATGATGCAGAGTTAGAAAAGCTAGGATCGCTTTTAGATAATAATTTAGTAAAAGAAGTTGATCTTACCGCTCAAATCAAATCTACCTCTGAAGTATTATCGGATGCAATGTTAACCACTAAGTTCATTCAAGGCATCCCAATTGTTGGAGCTGTTGGTGGAGTTGTAAACTATACTATATTAAATAAAATTACTAGTTTTGCCCGTATTAAATATAAAAAGAGATATTTAAATAAGAAGCTTGCCGAATCGTACAACAAATGACTTTACTTTACAAATTTAATATTATATAATATCATAGTCTGAAAAGCTGAATTTTGCTTTTTTGTACTATGCACCTGTAGCTCAGTGGATAGAGCGTTCGCCTCCGGAGCGAAAGGCCGCCGGTTCAAATCCAGTCAGGTGTATGACATAATCACCTCTTTCAAAATATAATGGATATCAAACAAGTATATCCACATATATTTTGAATGAGGTGATTTTTTATGAATTCGTGTGAACTTGTATCAATGATAACTGCTGTGGCTATCACTATTGCAAAGTCAGTTCCACCTGATGAGCTGACTTTAATAACTGCAGTCTTCGGGGAGCTTGCCAGCACTTTATCAACAATACGTATTAAAGAAGCTCTTATTCAAGAAGCCAAGGAGCCTGATACAGACCTCAATCAAGAACAAGAATTGGAGCTTGAGCCTGACATTGATCCTGATATAGAACCAATTATTTTCCCCAGACCAGCACCTGGCACCTTTCCTGTACGTTAAAAGGCTCGGTATATGAAACCATATACCGAGCCTCTACTTTATTCGTTATTAATATGAAGCCTTATTATTCAGCAACTGTATCATAGAGGGAAGCAAGTTTAACTAAGTGATTATACTTAGCTGCTGCACTCTTCTCTGCATTTGCAAATAACTCTTCTGCTCTTTCAGGATTCTGACGAATTAAGGAAGAGTAACGAACCTCATTCTTAATGAAATCCTGATAGCTTGCGGTAGGAGCCTTGCTGTCTAACTGGAATGGATTCTTTCCTTCGTTGCCAACGCGTGGATCAAAACGGAACATATTCCAGTATCCGGATAATACAGCATTCTTAGCTTCAGTCTGGGATAATCCCATACCGCCCTTGATACCATGACTGATACAAGGAGCATAAGCGATAACGATGGAAGGACCATTGTAGCTTTCAGCTTCTACTAGAGCTTTTAAAGTCTGGTTGTAATCAGCACCCATAGAAACCTGTGCCACATATACATAGCCGTAGCTCATTGCAATCGCTGCTAAGTCCTTCTTCTTAACTTCCTTACCAGCTGCAGCAAACTGTGCAATTGCGCCGGTAGGAGTAGCTTTTGAAGACTGACCGCCTGTATTGGAATAGATTTCTGTATCGAATACTAAGATGTTAACATCCTGTCCACTAGCGATTACGTGATCTAAACCACCGAAACCGATATCGTATGCCCAACCGTCGCCGCCAAAGATCCACTGTGACTTCTTGGATAAGAAATCTTTATCTTTTAAGATATCCTTAGCTTCGCTGCTGTCAACAGTTTCTAATGCTCTAACTAATGCACTGGTTGCACCGGAATTCTCACGACCAACTTCATAAGTTGAAATGTATCTTGCAGCTGCTTCTTTCACATCTTCACTGCTGGTGGATGCTGCTAAAGCTTCTACTTTACCTTTTACTCTATCTCTTAATGCTCTTTGAGCAAGTGCCATACCATAACCATACTCTGCATTATCTTCGAATAAGGAGTTAGCCCATGCAGGACCCTGTCCCTTCTTGTTTACAGTGTAAGGTGTAGAAGGCATTGAACCACCCCAGATGGAGGAACAACCAGTTGCATTAGCGATGAACATTCTATCACCAAACAACTGTGTTACTAACTTCGCATAAGGTGTCTCACCACAACCTGCACAAGCTCCGGAGAACTCAAGAAGAGGCTGTTTGAACTGGCTGCCCTTAACAGTAACATCTTTGAATTTCTCTGCAACTTCAGGTTTTTCTTCTAACTTGAACGCATAGTCAAAGTTGTTCTGCTCACTTAACTGTGATTCAAGCGGATTCATAATAAGAGCCTTATTGCCCTTCTTACCAGGACATACATTAGCACAAGAACCGCAGCCTGTACAGTCAAGTACAGATACGTTAATTGCAAATTCCATTCCAGGCATACCTGTCATAGGAACCTTCTTCATACCTTCTGGTGCATTTGCTGCCTCTTCTGCTGTCATCGCTACTGGACGGATAACTGCATGAGGACAAACATAAGAACAGAAATTACACTGAATACAGTTCTCTGGCTGCCAGGTAGGAACATCAACAGCGATACCACGTTTTTCAAATGCGGAAGAACCTTGAGGTAATGTTCCGTTTGCTTCTGCAAGGAATGCAGATACTGGTAAATCATTACCTAACTGTGCATTGATAGGTGTAAGTACATTGTTAACAAAATCAACAACGTCTTTTCTATCTCCGCTTACTTTACTATGGATATCTTCGTCTGCAGAACTCTTCCAGCTTTCTGGTACAACGATTTCCTTAATACCTGTTAAACCACGATCGATAGCTTCATGGTTCATTGCAACAACAGCTTCTCCCTTTTTGCTGTAAGAAGCAGTAGCTGCATCTTTCATATATTTAACAGCTTCATCAACTGGAATAATATTAGCCAGTTTGAAGAATGCTGCCTGAAGAATCGTATTGATACGTCCACCTAAGCCGATTTCTTTACCAATGCTGATACCATCAATGGTATAGAACTTAATGTTATGGTCTGCGATATAACGCTTAACCTGACCTGGTAACTGTCTTTCGATTTCCTCCATATCCCAACCGCAGTTAAGTAAGAAAGTACCGCCATCTTTTAATTCCTGAACCATGTTATATTTTCTAACATAGGAAGGATTATGACAAGCAACAAAATTAGCTTCTGTGATTAAGTAGGTAGACTTAATTGGTTTCTTACCAAATCTTAAGTGAGACATGGTAACACCACCGGACTTCTTGGAGTCATAATCAAAATATGCCTGTGCATACATGCTTGTATGATCACCAATGATCTTAATGGAGTTCTTATTAGCACCTACAGTACCATCCGCACCAAGTCCCCAGAACTTACAGCTGATTGTGCCTTCTGGTGTTGTGTTAGGATTTTCATTGATATCAAGAGATAAATTAGTAACATCATCAATGATACCGATGGTGAAGGTCTTCTTCTCTGTATTCTTATATACTGCAATAATCTGTGCAGGAGTTGTATTCTTGGAACCTAAACCATAACGGCCATTGAATACTGGGATGTTGTGGAACTGAGTATCTCTTAATGCTGTAACAACATCAAGATATAAAGGTTCACCAAGAGCACCTGGCTCCTTCGTTCTATCAAGTACAGTAATCTTCTTAACGGATGCAGGAATAGCATCAGCTAAGTGTTTTGCACTGAAAGGACGATATAAACGAACTTTTACAAGACCTACTTTAGAACCATTTGCATTTAAGAAGTCAATGGTTTCTTCAATTGTATCATTTACAGATCCCATAGATACAATTACATGATCCGCATCAGCTGCGCCATAGTAGTTAAATAACTTGTAATCTGTTCCTAATTTAGCATTAACCTTGTCCATGTATTCTTCAACGATACCAGGTACTGCATCATAATATGTATTACAAGCTTCTCTTGCCTGGAAGAATACGTCAGGGTTCTGTGCAGAACCTCTAAGTACAGGATGTTCAGGGCTAAGAGCGTTACGACGGAATGCATCAACTGCATCCAAGTCTGCCATTTCCTTAAGATCTTCGTAATCCCAAGTTTCTATTTTCTGAATTTCATGGGAAGTTCTAAATCCATCAAAGAAGTGTAAAAACGGTACTCTTCCTTTAATTGCTGCGAGATGCGCAACTGCACCTAAATCCATAACTTCCTGTGGGTTGGTGCTTCCAAGTAATGCGAAGCCTGTCTGACGACATGCATAAATGTCGGAATGATCACCGAAAATTGATAAAGCATGGCTAGCTACTGCACGTGCAGATACGTTGATAACTGCTGGAAGTAACTCACCTGCCATCTTATACATATTTGGGATCATCAGCAGTAAACCTTGGGATGCTGTGAAAGTTGTTGTTAAAGCACCGGCTGCTAAAGAGCCATGAACAGTACCTGCTGCTCCTGCTTCTGACTGCATCTCAACTACTTTAACCTGTTGTCCGAAGATATTATTTCTTCCATCAGCTGACCACTTGTCGGTTACTTCAGCCATAACAGAGCTAGGAGTAATCGGGTAGATCGCTGCAACGTCGGTAAACGCATAAGAGACATGAGCTGCCGCGGTATTACCATCCATTGTTTTCATTTTCCTTGCCATTGAAATGTCCTCCTTAAAATTTAACTGGTTTCTATGAAATTTTGCACATGAGCAAACGAAAAGCTATTGTTAAAAATAAAACAATTTCACTTGAATACAAGTTTTCATCTGCAGCTTATGATTGTAATATCCTTGTGACCAAAGCAAATATCACATGAAGCTAAAACTTCATTTGCTGATATGATATCTATTTTGTTCACAGAATTGAACATAAATTGTAATGCGCTTTGGATCCTTATACAACATAGATAACCAAATTGATGAGAATCTTCTAATCTTTTTATTCATCAATTCATTATTATAACACATTGTGAAAATAATTGAAACAAAAAATATAAGAACATTATAAAAATCTTATAAATAAATGTTATATTCTGCTGAATCTTATAATTTTTAATTAAAAGGAGTGTTTTCCAGGTATGACAATATTCTTAGATTGATATTGCATCCTTTGACCTGGAATAATAATATACTTTATCTGATAATACTTCATCTCCAGCAACTTGAGTTAGATTTACCTCCTGAACCATTTTTGTGAGCTGCTGATATGAGATAGAACTATGATAGGGAATTAAGATTACTTCATGAATACTACTTGGGAGTATGAAAAAATCAGACTGAAGTTGCTCTGCAAATTGTTTAAGAACATTCTTATATAGAAGACAGGCAGCACCATTAATGCCTTTATTATTAGAAAGGATATACATATTTGTATTACTATTGATTTCGCTTAATTGTTTTGTTTCTTGTTTTAATTGATCAATTTCTTCCTGTAAATCACTGGGCAAGGACGGCTCAGCCAGTTCCTCGTTTAATAATTCACCTATTACATCTTCCATGGAACGAATATTTGCCGGGAATCTATTCGTTGTATTTTTTAGGGCCAGGGACTCCATCTCATCTAAAGTCATATTCCAAAGTTTCAGATGTTCGTTCGTAACTCGAATTGTTCCAATTCCTTCTCCTATGCTATGAACTAAACAATGAAAGATAACTGCTAAATCCAAATATTTTATATGAGGAATACTCTCTAATAACTTTTTATTTTTATCATAGTTGACAAGTCGAATTACAATATTATCTTTCATTTCGTCCAACGATAGATTCAGATTCCTCTCTGGAAATGGATCGGAATAATTATTAGTTGACATACATAATCGGTTAGTCAGTTCTTGTAAACTAACTCCATCCATATAAGCCTCATAATAAGGCAGCAAGTAAATATTAGGTGCAAAATTTCTTCCTTTTTTCCTTATAACCAGACTATCCAATTCAATGGAATTATTCTTTGTTACTTTAATGACATTAATGTCATATTCCCTGCCTAGTTTGCATTTTACCATCTCGGTAATATCATCAACAAATGAAGCATAACTAATTCCTGATTCCTTTAAAATTTGCTGCATAAGCAAAGTCCTCCTATTAAATTATATACAATGGTTGTTAATCCGAACATGGATAAGAATGAAAGAAGATTTATTAACAAAGATGTTTCATATAGCTATTTCTAAAAGACAATTACCTAGAAAATATTGTAACAAATATGTCAGCAATTGACAAGTATCGATATTACATTTTTTTCCATAAATTTATTAAATTTTTTTGTATAAATTAACGAAAATTACCCTCTTACTAATATCTCATTGTTTATATTTTCTTTCGCTGCTGCTTGTGCACTATAGGCTAGTAAAACCTGTGACGGGGCATAGAATGTCCACATTAAGACAGCAGAAAATGAATACAATAAGGAAGAGATATTCTCTGGCATTGTAACAAAGGCGGTCATATTGAAAAGTCCTACATTAATGTCGCACAGCAGAAATAATACCATTCCAATAGTAAATAATCTTATACTGAGCCGATTAGATTTCGGTTTTGCTGCAGCAGTAATGATGATTAAAATTGTGTTCGTTAAAATATATATGAAATAAAAAATAGTTACAATCAATAAAGAATTTATCAAAACATCAAGTTGTTTGAGAATAAATACAATTAATAAAGTAATTGATGTTTGAAATATTATTCTCATGGTAAAGTCTTTTACTAAATCCTGGTTTTTCAAAATGCTAATCCGCAGCCCATAAAAAATCTGAACAAGAATAAAGGTAATTACTCCTATCAGTTGAATATCAAGAACAAGCAAGAACAAATCAGAAATTACTGTGAAAAGCAATGCTAACTTATGCAAAAGGACAGCATTACCCTCCATAAAAAAATGTATGCCTTTATTAGCGTTCTTGGTAAGGAACGCATAACAAAAGCATACAATTATTATAGTATATTTTATTGCCACAGAAATATTTGGAGCCGTTTCTGTTAGATCTAATATAAGAAAAGTTAAGTATAATACTACTTGCAGGATACCAAACATCACATTCGTTTTTCGAGAATATAACATAATGAATACCCCTTTGCCAGCTTCTTTGGATTTTAATATGATAAAATCCTATGTATTTACTTTAGATTATTTTTTTTTAAAAACTGAACAGCTTTGTCAGTCGGTACAGGTTTACTATATAAAAATCCTTGAGCTTTATCGCAATTGGATTCCTTTAAAAATACCTCTTGATCAGAGCTTTCAACACCTTCTGCAATAACATGCAAATCCAGATTTCTAGCAAGAGCAATTATTGTTTGAATGATTTTCTGATCACTTACATCATCCATTACTGTATCCAAGAAACTCTTATCAATTTTCAAATTGCTAACGGGAAGTCTCTTTAAATAATTCATGGAGGAATAGCCTGTTCCGAAATCATCTAATGAAAAATTTACTCCAAGCTTTCTTAGCTCATGTATTGTGGCAATTGTGTATTCAATGTCATCCAGTGCGATTGTCTCCGTTATCTCAAGTTCCAAATTCTTGGGATCAATGCCTGTTTCATCAATTACTTCATTTACCTGCCTAACAAATTCTCTATCCTTAAATTGTCTTGCTGACAGATTAACGGCCATTGTTATCCCCGGATATTCGTCAGACCATTCTTTTAGCTGCTTACAAGCCGTTCTTAATACCCATTTTCCAATTGGAACAATAAGTCCGGTTTCTTCAGCAATCTTAATAAAGTCCACAGGTGATATTAACCCTTTCGTCGGGTGATTCCAGCGAATTAACGCTTCAAACCCAACTACTTGCTTTGAGTCAAGATTCATCTGTGCCTGATAAAACAATTCAAATTCATCTCTCTCAAGTGCTTTACGCAGTTCCGATTGAGTTTCAATTTTTTCTGTTAACTTTTGATTAAAGGAATAATCAAAGTAGGCATGTGTATTCTTACCATTCTCTTTCGCCACATACATTGCAGAGTCAACATTTTTAATTAAAGCCATTGAGGTTTTACCATCTTTAGGCGCAAATGCGACACCAATACTGACTGTAACAAAATATTCTTTTGTGGAAAGAACAAAGGGATAACTAAACACATTCTTAATCTTCTTAATCTTTTCTTCAAAAATTAAATTATCCGTTAAATTCTGTGTAAGTACGATGAACTCGTCTCCGCCAATTCTGGCAAGATAGTCATTTTCATCCATAACTTGTTTCAAACGATAGGTTACATCAATTAAAAGTTCATCACCATAAGAATGCCCCAAGGTATCATTAATATTCTTAAAGTTATCAATATCAATATCCAGTATCGCAATGGTTTCTTCACTACGCAGGGTCAGCATAATATTATCAAGCATTTCCGTAAAAGCTGCTCTGTTTGGCAGCTCAGTAAGATAATCTGTATATGCCAGCTTTTTCATGTTTTCTTTGTTCTTATTTAATTCTTCATATTTTCCTGTTAAATCATTAAAGGAAATCATTGAGGTATTATAGTTTTCCTCTAATTCACGAAAACGCTCTTTTATTCTTTGATTTTCCTGATTTATCTGTTTATTTGAACGCTTACTACTTTGAAGACGAACAGCATTAATAATTAGCAGTGTCAGTAAAATAACTGATGCTACCATAAAAGCAATTCCAACAGATCGGTAAATCATAACATAATCCATAAGTCCTCCAATACGTTCCCCATAACGCATCTCTTCTGTGATCTAGTTTTAAATATTCAGTTAGCTTTTTAATCCTGATTTCTTAAATACTGATCTATTCCTGCAGCTGCCGCCTTTCCTGCTCCCATTGCAAGTATAACCGTCGCTGCTCCTGTAACTGTATCCCCACCTGCAAATACACCATCTTTCGATGTAATACCAGTTTGTTCCTCTGCTATAATGCAGCCATGTCGATTGGTTTTCAGTCCCTCAGTCGTTGATGCAATCAATGGATTAGGACTTGTTCCCAATGACATAATCACTGTATCTAACTCCAGAATGAATTCTGAATCCTTTTTCTCAATTGGTTTTCTTCTTCCAGATACATCCGGTTCTCCAAGTTCCATTAGGGCACAGCGCATACCGGATACCCAACCGTCTTCATTCACCAGAATTTCCTTGGGATTTGTAAGTAATTTAAAAATGATTCCTTCTTCTTTTGCATGATGCACTTCTTCCACTCTCGCCGGTAGTTCTGCTTCGCCTCTACGGTACACAATATATACCTCTGCTCCCAGTCGTAGTGCTGTTCTAGCCGCATCCATAGCTACATTGCCTCCACCAACGACTGCAACCTTTTTCCCTGCGATGATTGGAGTATCATAACTAGCATCAAAAGCTTTCATTAAATTGCTGCGAGTCAGATATTCATTTGCCGAAAAGACTCCATTTGCATTCTCACCTGGAATACCCATAAACTTCGGAAGTCCTGCACCAGACCCAATAAATACCGCTTGAAAACCTTCCTCTTCCATAAGCTCATCAATTGTGATTGATTTGCCTACGATTACATTTGTTTCAATTGTAACACCTAATGCAATTACATTTTCAATTTCCTTCTTAACAACTGTTTCCTTAGGTAAACGAAATTCTGGAATACCATATACCAGAACTCCTCCCGGCTCATGAAGCGCTTCAAAGATAGTAACTTCATAACCCAGTTTAGCAAGATCACCTGCACAGGTTAACCCTGCAGGGCCGGCTCCAATTACAGCCACTTTCTTACCATTCTTTACTTTTGGTTGTTCCGGAGTAATATTATTTTCTCTTGCCCAGTCTGCCACAAAGCGCTCAAGCTTGCCGATGGATACTGGCTCTCCTTTTATACCTCGAATACATCTCTGCTCGCACTGTGATTCCTGTGGACAAACTCTTCCACACACAGCAGGTAATGCAGAATACTCACTAATTACCTTAAATGCATCTTCTATATTATTCTCTGTTATTTCTTTAATAAATCCCGGAATATCAATGGATACAGGGCAACCCGCTACACACTTTGGATTCTTGCACTGAATACATCTGGTTGCTTCCGTCATTGCTTCTTCTAAATTATAACCATAGCATACTTCTTTAAAATTAGTTGCACGTACTTCGGGATCCTGCTCTCTGACAGGAACCTTTTTTAAAACATCCATTCCATACCTCCACAAGAGAATCATCTGTCATACTGATATTAAAACCTAATCGGTATCGCTTACCTTTCCTCGTGGCATTCGCAGCCTGGATGATGGTGTGTTGCACCTTCTTTTTCACGCAGTACTACTTTACCCTCTTTGGTCTTATACATCTGCACTCTTTTCATTGCTTCATCAAAATTAACCAAATGACCATCAAATTCAGGACCGTCTACACAAGCAAACTTTGTCTCATTTCCGATGGTAAGTCTGCAGGCACCACACATGCCAGTACCATCCACCATTACTGGGTTCATACTGACAATTGTTTGTATTCCTAATTCTTTTGTCAAAATGCAAACAAATTTCATCATAATCATTGGACCAATTGCAATTACAAGATCATAGTGAATCCCTTGATTATTAACAAGATTTTTAATACAATCGTTTACATTTCCCTTTAATCCGTAAGAGCCATCATCAGTAGTTATGTAAAGGTTTTTCACATAATTCTTCATCTGATCTTCGAGAATAATCAGTTCTTTATTACGTGCACCTATGATGCAATCTACCTCATAACCGTTCTCCATCATCCACTTAACTTGAGGATAAACAGGAGCTGTACCTACGCCACCTGCCACAAATAGAATTCTCTTTTTTGATAGCTCTTCTCTTGGCATATCAATTAATTCAGACTTATGACCTAATGGTCCAGTAAAGTCACGAAAAGCTTCTCCTTCTTCGTACTTGGCCATTAATTGTGTTGAAGATCCAATTGCCTGAAATACGATGGTAACAGTTTCTTCTTCCCTGTCATAATCACATATTGTCAAAGGAACTCGTTCGCCTTTTTCATCCATTTTAATAATTACAAATTGTCCTGGATAGCAGTTCTTTGCTACTCTAGGAGCTTTTACATCCATTAAATAGATGGTATCTGACAACCTCACCTTTTTTGTGATTGTGTATTTATAGTTTCCCACCATATTACTTACCCTTTCTCTGTGTCTTTATAGCCTAATATACATGTGGATAATCATATCAATTATACGGTAACTACATCAAAAAATCCACATAATTTTTCTGAAATACCCTACCCATGTCGGTTTTCGTCATATTGAATATATTTTAATAGCATCCATTATTAAAAACTTTGCTTTCTTAAACAGAAAGGACTAAAATGCAATTAATTATTGTGATATTTCATAAATAGCTCTGCTGACTCGTAGCTATTTGCATAAGTATACAATAACTAATGGTATTAGTCCATTCTAAAAATTCAAATATTTTATTTACTTTCTTTTAATAACATTTGTAAAAATCTTTCGTAATCTTGTTCAACTTCTTTTTTATCGCTTCCAGTTCTTCCCAATCGATCACTTTTACAAAGTAGTGCGATTTCATGGGGATCTACATTTTTGGACAAACCTTTCTTGTCAGCAAATGGCATATTTTTAAGTATAAATAACATATGCATGTGATATCTGACCATATGAGCAACCTCTGTAATAAAATCCTGATCCGCAGTAAAGAATTCTAAAAATTTTATGCATAATTTTTCGCCTGCAGAGTCATGGTCATAGGAGGTAATTTTTCCATTCTTATTACGAGTTGTGGAAGGCTTACCTATATCATGTAAAAGAGCAGCCCACATAAGAACTTTAGGATTTTTACTTTGGCCGCGTAATTTGGCTGCTTCGTCTAATACCATCATTGTATGATTCCATACACTTCCCTCCGGATGATGGAGCTTCGACTGCTCTGTAGTTTTCATCTTCCAGAGCATTTGCAATGGATTAATCGCATATTCCGGCATATGCGATAATTTATTTATATAGTTTGAGGGTACCTCATCAGACAATAGATGTTCTGTTACTTCCTCAAATAATTGCCTAAAATCTAAAATTATTCTCATCCCTTTGGTTCATGATTTGGTATTCTTTGCGGATTTGCTTTTTCATGTCCTGCTTTTGCTTTTCCTTGAATTTCTGGAACTGGTGCTTCATCATTCTTTTGCATATGCATTCTTTGTCTACCCTCAGTACCATGAGGTTCTGTAACATTTGGTCTTTTCATACCTGCTTTAGCCATACGATCCTCCTATTCTAAACTGCGTTGTATCAAAACAATCCTATAACTTCTACATCATACATCTTTATTTTCAATGGAATGATGCTTTGCGTTTTTATTTTTATTCTGATTTTCTTTGGTAATTGGCGTCTGACCGTTTGCTTTTTTCACTCTAGCTCTTTTATTATCAGGTTGACTATCTTTCGGCATATTAATTACCATCCTTTCGTTGCACCTGCTTTGGATTACAGGCACGAATTTTACGACTAATATATACAAGATATATTATAAACTGTAACCTAAATCATATCCGCTTTTTAAATTTATATTTTGATAATCAACCGCTGCTTTCCTTTAAGCTAATTCTTCAATTCCAGAAAGTTTTGATAAATGATAATTAGAAAACCTTTTATCCATAGAAAGTTCTTTACCAAACCAATCAGGAGCTATGAATTCATATGCCATTTCTTCATTTGGAAATTCTACTTCTACAAAAACGAGACCTTTCAATTTATCATCAAATACATCAAGTTCAGCTGTTAATCCACTTTCTAGTGGAATAAGATAGCGTATCTTGTGAATTATATTACCTTCTGTTTTTTCTTTTAATTTACAATAAGCCTCTTCGGTTAACGGAAGTTCCACTTCATTATTGATGTTCGGTGCACCTTCCTGATTTTTAGGAGCAATTCTTGATTTATAGGTAAGAATATATTCCTCATTACTTTTTCGAATTCTTATAGTAGGATTATGGCATAAATATCCTTGTTCTATTATTTTATAACCATATTGAGTTAAGTCCCCTGGAATCTGTTTAATTTGATATTTTCTTTCAATCTCCATCTTAATAACCATCCCTTTCTTAATAACCACTATATTCCATATATGTAAATTTTTCTTATCCATAATTATCTACTGGTCGGAATATCCAAACAACATCCGTGCATAATAAGAATATGAAAAAATATTTCCTAAAAAACTTTCTTATCTGCGGGCTATGCGGCTGGTGCATGGAATGTTCCTGGACTGGTCTAATTGCAATTCTTAGACATAAGGATCGAACCCTATCCTGCCGTACCTCTGTCTGGATGTTCCCTATCTATGGATTAGCTGCCTGCTTAACACCAATATGCAAAAAACTCAAGACCCGACATGCGTTGTTAAGAGGAGGTGTTTATGCTTTATTAATTTATTTCGCTGAGTATTTATCTGGGATAATTCTCAAAAAATATAATGCATGTCCTTGGGATTACAGTAAAGCAAAACTAAATTATAAAGGGGTTGTCCGCCTTGACTATGCACCTGCCTGGATGCTTGCCGGACTATTCTTTGAAAAAATTCTAAACAGAGACTAGCGGAATGATATAAATCCGCTATTTTTTGTGTTATTACAAAGTTATATCATGAATATAAAACGCATTCATGATCTTGTCGCTCCAATCGGCATTTACAAGTAAGCTTGCAAATACCTCATTCCGCTTTCATTATATCATGAATATAAAACATATTCATGATCTTGTTGCTCCAATCGGCATTTACAAGCAAGCTTGCAAATACCTCATTCCGCTTTTATTATATCATGTAAAAAGCACATGATATTGGCACTTCGTGCCAGTAATGCACACTCACTTCATTTAGCGCTGATATAATGTCTGTCGACATTATATCATATTAAGAATTCCTGCAACAGATAAAATGTTGTCTTGAAAGCACTATAAAAAAGTTGTATACTTATAATTATTTAAAACAATATTAATTTTAAAATATAACATATTGACTACTAAAATAGAAAGGGGCTATCGCTTGGAAAGTATAAGAAATACAAAACAAAAAAAATTAATACTTGATATTCTTAAGGATGCTGATCGCCCTATTTCCATCAATGAAATTTATCTTAAAATAGTTGATCAACTTCCTAAGATAGCAAAATCCACCATATATCGTAATATAGATTCACTTGTAAGCCAGAACCTCATTGATAAATACCACCTTACTGATAATACCGTGTTTTATCGAATTAAGGCACATCAACTGGAGCATAAACATGTTGCAGTATGTGATGAATGTAAGAAGGTCTTTGATTTACCAATATGTCCAATTCATGATTTTGAAGATGCTATGGAAGAAGAAGGTTTCATTATTAAAGACCACCAGATTCAAATTAGCGGAACCTGCAAAAGTTGTTTTAAAAAAACCAAACATGATGAAACGACAAGTAATTTCACTTGTCATAAAAATTAAAGGGTCCTTTGCAATAATGATGATATCATTGCATTAGACCCTTTTTATATCCTGGGCTTAACGACCAGTTGTACCGTTTGTTGTCGTTCCGTTCGTTGTGCCTGTGCCGTTTGTTGTTCCTGTTGTTCCTGTTGTTCCGTTTGTCGTACCATTTGTTGTACCTGTAGTATTATCGTTATTAATTGCATCGTTAACATTTCTATCAATATTATTGACGCCATTTTCGATATCATCTGTGACATCGTTCACTCCATTATTAATATCTTTTCCTACATCATTGACATCATTATCTAGATTATTATCCATATCATCTAGAGTGTCATTTGTCCCATTAACATCATCATTATACTTGCCATTCGTAGCGCAACCGATAAATGCAAACATCATAATACAACATAAGCTAATTATTAAAGCTATTTTCTTCTTCATCATTTCTCCTCCTAAATAAATATTCAGATTACACGCTTAGTATCTCACTTGGCATATAATTTATACGAAGAAAAGATTGCAGTTATATGAATAGATGGAATTATATAGCATTATTATATAGACAAATAAAATATATTAAATTATATAGACTAACATTCCAGTTAATATTTTCCAACAATATTATGTGAATTAAATCAGTGTTTTTCTTGAAATTCTGTCATATTACCTCGAAAGCGCAAAGGCAGATTATTCCTTTGCAATTTAAAATTTTCTCTTTCTTTAATCGCAATATGTTGAAAGAAGGCATTCCATAAATCTCGATACTCATCCTCTTTGCTGGTAATATCCTCAAATTGTTCAAGGTCCAGTTCTGGTACATGTGCCAAAATCCATGGATTACCGGGGGCATGAAGTGCAGCAATCTTTCTATTTTCATCATAAATAAGAAATCTCTCTTTTGGCATTCTATCGGCAAAATGAGGCATAATAATTGATAAAATATTGTTTTTCGGATGGATTACCGAAGTCAATAATCCATTTTCCTTTTCTGAAAAACGTACAAATCCTAAAAAATGATGTGCCTCATAACTTACATTTTTATTTATTCGAAATATCTGATTAACCACAGGGTTACTTAGATGATCTAAAACATCTTTTCCAATGGCAAATCCATATATGAGAAAGCGATAAATCAAATCCGACTTATCTGTAAAGTCTGACAAAGCGACTCTGCAAATAATCTGATATGCCTCGTTGGAGATTTTTTTCTTAATGGAGGTCGCTACTTTCTCGGCAAGCACGGGATCGGTGCCAGCCACATGATATTCCGAGAACAATTCAATATTAGAATACTTACTGAACTCACATTTCTCTTTTATTTTAATATTTGAGTGTCCATATTTTGAACTCCAGGCTATATATATCGCTGAAAAAATCCCTTCCAAACTGTCATCACATAAGTAAATCCTTGTATTAACCATACGCTCACCATTCTAATTAAAACCATAACCATTAGATACTTAACCAGTTAAAACAACAAGTCGCTTCAATTGCCATGAATAAAATCAAGCATTGGCAATTTGTGAATAATATCTCTGCTCCGGCTTAAAATTAACATCATCAAATAAAGAAAGCTGCTGATAGGTTATATTCTTGTCAATACCCATTGGAATCTGATCCTTAAGTGCAACTAACTGCCTGGTAATAAAATTTTCTTCCACGTTAATGGAATACATCATTCTTCCCTTACAAGTAATAAAATAAATTGCTCTCTTTAGAACAATTCCCATTCTCTTTAGATCTGCAAAATCCAAAGCAGCACTCTTTCTTGCGGCCACAATTCTCTTTGCTGAATTAACACCAATCCCTGGAACGCGAAGTAAAGTAAAATAATCTGCCTTATTTACTTCAACAGGGAAGAGTTCTAAATTTCTTAATGCCCAATCACATTTAGGGTCCAGCAATATATTAAAATTAGGTCGCTTCTCATCTAACAGCTCAGTAGACTGAAAACCATAAAAACGAAGCAGCCAGTCCGCCTGATACAATCTATGCTCTCGTAATAAAGGAGGTCCTTTATCCGTTGAGGGTAACAAGGAATCCTGATTTACATTTATAAATGCTGAATAAAAAACACGCTTTAAATCAAAATTGTTGTATAGCGCTTCCGCCACAGACATAATCTGATAGTCACTTTCCTTGGTAGCACCTACAATCATCTGTGTACTTTGACCAGCCGGAACAAAATTTCTCTTTGCCATAGACTTACTCTTATAAGGAATGATAACACCTTTATTAGAAGCTACTACCTCATCAATTTCTTTATCCTTGCTGCTTATTAGTTGGTTTTTCTTCTGTTGGATACCCTCCGGCAAAATAATCTGACTGCCTGACAGCCCAATCGCTTCTCTATGACCCTGTCTTCCTAATTGAATCTGACGAATTGGCTTTAAAATATTCTTTCTATTCTTATGAGGTGCTAATTCCTTAAGACTTTCAGCGGTTGGCAGTTCAATATTAGTGCTCATACGATCTGTATACCAACCGAGCATCTCAATTAAGACTGGATCAGCACCAGGAATGGCTTTACAATGGATGTATCCGTTAAAATGGTGTACTTCTCTTAGAAGACGAAGTGATTCAAGGATTAATTCCATCGTATGATTTGGACTTTGTATAATACCAGAGCTTAGAAACAAACCTTCTATATAATTTCTCCTATAAAACTCTATTGTAAGATCACTAAGCTCCTGTGGTGTAAAAGAAGCTCTCACAACATCATTAGAAGAACGATTCGCGCAATATTTACAATCAAAGATACATTCATTAGTAAACAATACCTTTAACAAAGAGATACATCTACCATCCGAGGAAAACGAATGACAAATACCACAGGCAACACTATTTCCAAGGCTTGATCCATTACCTTTTCGATCAACACCGCTGGAAGTACATGCAACATCATACTTCGCAGCACCGGATAGAATTTCAAGTTTTCTCTGAACAGACATATTTTCTTGAATTACCATGGATGCTCTCCTTTTCTACAAACAAATGTTCTTGTTTTAGTATATCAAGACATAATTCCTTTGTCAATTATTTTCAAACATTTGTTCTTATTTTAATCTGTAATATTACAACAGTTTTGCATGAGCTCGTTTTCGCATGCGTTTTGCATGGCTAAACTGTTACAACATTGTAACCTAAAGTATGGAGTTTATCACATGTCAATAAATAGAATTAAGAGTAAATTTAAAAATGAAATGATCATTTACTATGGAATCTCGGTTAATTTATTATCAACTAATGTTGTTCTTATAAATATTTCCTTGTCAACCTGATGATCTTCTAATATTTTTAAAGCTGTTGCTGCATCATTCGCAGGAAACACCATAATATCAGTACCATTAAAAAATAGTTCCGTATTTCCCGTGTCATGTTCGATAGCATCTTCTTCATAATTTGCTAACACCAGATAGGAGAAATCCGAATCCATTTCGACCCAGTGTGTCATAGCATGATGTGGCTGTAACTTATCTTCGTTCCAAATAAAGGTTGGATGTATCAAAATCCCTCTTTTATCCCATCCATCCTCACCGTAACCCACGCTATAGTTTAAGAAGGCATCATTACTCCGAGTATATTCCATATTGCTAATTATGATTTCACCACGAAATACCTGGGAATCCATATCTGTAAGATTTCGCTTTACATTAATCGCAACAGAGACATGCTCTAATACTTCACCTGTATCTTTACTTATAATTACTCCCTCCATAGTTTTTTTCACTTTATTTGTATCCTTTAAATATAATAAAGTTACAATAAAAGTAATTATAATTACAAGTATAGCTATAGTTATAAATAGGAATATCTTAATTTTTTTATTCATAGAAATTGCCGATAAGAATTTATTTCGACTTTCCTCCTTATTATCTTTTACTTAGTATAATATAACATTATCTGGCTGTTTTTACCATTTATAAATACGTTTTTATCATTGACTTTCTTCGTATTTGGTTGTAATATAAATCCAATTATTAAGACATTTAATTTAGGAGCCATAAATGATGGATTTTTCTTTCAATGGAGAAAGCTGTTATTTGTGGCTTTTTGCATTAACAATTGTATTCATCCGTAATTAGAAAAGATTAATACATGTCTTTAAAACATGGCAAGTATGGAGAAAGGTAAGGTAATCAATATGCGTATTGCTGTCTGTGTAAATGCAGAGGAAATAACCTCTAATCTGGAAGATAGTCATCTTGTAAAAGTGTATGAACAAAAAGAGGAGCAGTGGATTTCCCTGGAGGAATTCCCTTGCTCCTTTGAGTTAACAAATGGTATTTCTGCTGCAAAAGATGCTATCGCTAAGCTTCTTATACAATTAAAAGACTGTAAGGTATTCGTGGCTGCCAAAATATCCGGTCAACTTTATTATTTATTAGAATCAAGTAACTTTAATTCCTATGAGGCTGAAGGTCATCCGCTTTTATTTCTTGATTCCATTTATGAGAATGAAATTAAGGAAATGATACAAAAAGCATCTAATGAAGCTGCAACATCAACTAAAACTGATCTTGCTTTAACCAATTTTTTTGTTGAGGAAATCGATCAGCCCGGATATTACAATTTTAATCTTAAGAGTGCCTTACTCCAATATCCAGAGCTATCCTCTAAAAAATTACTGAAGCCCTTTTTAAAGAAAAGAGACTTCAAAGAACTCAACATACTTTGCGATCACTGTCCGAAATGGTTTGAGACCGAATTACATAGTATGGCTTTACAATATAGCACACTGTACCTAACAAATAATGAGTGTCAAATACGAATAAGCTTACTGGATGAGTCATAAATTAAGCTCGAAAGCCTGTGGTTTTCTCGCTGTTTGGCTCTAAACAGTTACACACTACTTAATAAGCTTTGAAACTGTCTTAAAGACATCTCCTTTTGCAATTCTGGTTAACTCAAAAAGTATGGATTCATAGGTTGTAATAACTGCACCTTCCGCACGTGCTCTTTTCATACCTACTTTCTTATCATTGCGTTTTCTGGAGCTGACACAATCTTCTACAACAATGACATTATAACCCTTCTCGATAAGATCAACTACGGACTGTAGTACACAAATATGTGCTTCGATACCGCAAATAATAATATTTTTCTTTCCAAAATCCTTTATTTTATTAAGAATATTTTCATCGTCTGCGCAGCTAAAGGCTACTTTATCCTCAAAACTAAACTCTTCACCAAAAAGTGCAGAAAGTTCAGGAACAGTCATGCCAATACCTTTTGTATATTGCTGTGTTACTACCATAGGTATGCTTAATGCCTGTAGTCCTTTTATTAATATTTCAGTATTATGAAGGAGTTCCTCTTTTTGATCCATTACTGGCATAAGTTTTTCCTGAAAATCTATAACTAAAGCCATTGTATCTTCTGCTAATATTCTCATCTTCTATCCTGCTCCTTTTACTATTCTTTTTACTTACAGTAATCGCATAATAATATTATTAACATTAATTGAATTTTACATCAACAAACATCTCGATTATAGCACTCCTCTTAACAAGGGGCAATCATTAAACAAATAAAATATATACCTGATCTATTTTCAAACAATAAGGAATTAGAACGCAACCTGATACATTATTCCTAAAAAAGCACCTGCAAATGTTCTGTGATGTATTATCATCAAACACTTGAGATGCTTTTTTATTTAAAAGGTTTGTCTGTAGCTATGGCTACATTTTGCTAACGTCTTTTAGGTAATAAATGTATAGCCATACCTTCTGCATCCTCCACAGCCTCTGTGATAGCTTCGCTATAGGTTGGATGAGGTCGTATAATGGATGCTACTTCGCTGGTCGTCATTCCTTTTGCTATGGCTGTTGAGAATTCACTCACCAAATCCGTAGCACGTTCGCATAGAAGTTGTGCCCCTAAAATACGACCAGTATCAGCTGCACTGACCACCTTAATAAAACCTCTTTCTCCTCTGGATAATACGGTTTTGCAATTTCCTAACATAGGATATTTGCCTGTTTTAATATGATATCCTCGCTCTTTTGCCTCTTCCTCAGTAAGCCCTACCTCTGCCGCTTCGGGTGTGGTGTAAAGACAGGAAGGTATTACAGACAAATCAATGGAGAGAGGTAGTTTTAACATGCCTTCTACCGCAGCAATTCCTTGCGCTGAAGCTGCATGAGCCAATTGTTTTCCAACTATGACATCTCCTATGGCATAGACACCTTCAAGACTTGTTTCGAATTCTGCATTTACCTTAATGCAATTTCCTTCCCGTTCAATTATAAGATCCGGTGCAAACAATCCTTCAAAATTAGCCCTTCTGCCAACAGACAGTAATACTCCATCTGCAATAGTAGATTTTATAGTATCCTTCTCCTCATATTCGCAAACCAGCTCCTCTTGCTCACCCTGAAGTAATCTCACTACCTTTGACTTAGTATGGATAACTACACCTTTTTTCTTCAAACTCATGGCAATACTTTGGGAGATTTCCTTATCCATGTTGGGAAGAATACGATCCATTGCCTCTACAATTTCAACTTCACAGCCAAGGTCACAATAAATGGATGCAAATTCTACTCCGATAACACCTCCACCTATGATTAGAAGTTTTTTAAATACATCTTCTTTCATTAAAAGCTCATCACTTGTAACAACCTTTGGTAAATTAATACCTTCCAGTTTTGGCACCACAGGGCTGGAACCTGTTGCTATGAGTATTTTACCAGACTCAAGAGTTACTTCCGAGTCTGGCTCCTGTCCTTGAACCTTTACATGTGAATTATCCAGAATGGTAGCTCTGCCATAATAAATGCCTATCTTATTGGCTTCCAGCAGACCCACGATGCCCTGTCTGATCTTTTGAACAACTTCCTCTTTTCTCTTTTGAAGTTCATCCATATGAAAGGATAACCCTTCAAAGTGGATACCTGCTTCCTGAAAACTCTTTGCCTCCTGATATAAATGAGAACTATGCATAAGTGTCTTCGTAGGAATGCATCCCCTGTTAAGACAGGTTCCACCGATTTCTCTGGCTTCTATAATTGCTGTTTTCATTCCAAGCTTCGAGGCCTTTATGGCGGCAACATAGCCGCCTGGACCCGAACCAATGACAACTAAATCAAATCGATCCATTGTACCTCCTGTGCAGTTGCTGAATTATCAAAAGCCAATCTAAAATTATGCTTAGTGATAATTTATTGTATTATATATTTTCACTACGAATCAATTCATTAATATCCAAAATCATTTCTTTTTGATTGTCGGTGAGGTTAAGCTTCCCCAGTGACTGGCACATATCTAAGGATGCAAATTTACATCCGATAAGCGCCTTTGCTATTAAATCAAACAGGTCTATTTCTAAAGCATCCGAATAAACGGAGCAGTCTTTTATAATGCCAGCTTGAATGACCAGCTTGATATCAATATCACCCCAGGCAAATCTTGAATCCATGGAATAATTAAATTCCAGTTTCTTTCCATAGATCCAATCCTGACTGGCAAATTTATTTTCTAATTGATCTAATACAACCTTATTGCTCTCCTCCAAAATTAACGGGTCAGGAGTTAGCCCATATACAGATGCAAAGGCTTCTAACAGCTCCTTTTTCATACTTTCAATTGTAAGGGCATTATCATATTCTGTCAGATTCGTCACTCTGGAGCGTACTGATTCCACTCCCTTTGAGGACAGCTTATCTCTGGACACATTCAGATATAGCGATAACTTACTCATATCAACATTCACAAGGATTGTGCCATGGTGATAGCAATGGACCCCATCGGAGAAAAAAGCATTTCCAGAAAATTTCCTGCCCTCCACGCTGATATCATTTCTGCCCGTTTTCTCAGCAGGAATACCACGTAATTTTACTGCTTCCAAGATAACCTGCAACTGTCGTTCAACATTATAATTGTCCTTTGTGGCAAGGAAGGTAAAATTAAGATTTCCAAGATCATGGAATACCGCACCACCTCCTGAAAGTCTACGGACCAAACTTCCGCCATCCGCTTCAAGTTCAGCTATTTTACATTCTTTCCAGGGATTTTGATTCTTCCCTATTACAACTGTCTTTTCATTCTGCCACAAATACAAAATACATTCGTTCTCTTCAACAGTCTTTAGAAGATATTCCTCTAACGCAAGATTCTTATAAGGATTTGTGTTTGTTGATATTATAAAACGTATTTTATCAATCATGCCTGCCTCGCTTCAAAATGGTATCTTACAATCGGTGTTCTGGCTGCTGCAACTTCATCAGGGCGGCCAATTACTGTCTTGACCGGTGCTTGATGCAGCACTTCCGGATCTTCCATTACCTGCTCCAACACCTTTTTATATATTGTCACCGCCTCCTCCAATGTCTCTTTTGACTGGGTCTCGGTTGGTTCTACCATCAATGCCTCGTGTACGATAAGCGGAAAATACATAGTAGGCGGATGCATGCCATAATCCAAAAGTGTCTTTGCAAAATCCAGCGCAGATACTCCCTTTTCTTTTTTTAAGTTTTCCAGTGATATAACAAACTCATGCATACAAAATCCAGAGAATGGGATATCAAAACTTTTTTCCAGGAGTTTTTGCATGTAATTGGCATTCAGCACAGCATTTTCAGAAGCTTCTTTCAGTCCTTCACCGCCTAAAGTCAGTACGTAGGTCAATGCTCTGACTACAATAAGGAAATTACCGTAGAAGCCTTTCACTCTGCCTATGCTTAAGGGTGACTTATCTTCATAGATATAGTTTCCGTCTTTCCGTGCTATCCTTGGAGATGGGAGATACTTTATAAGTAATTCCTTGCAGCCAACCGGACCACTTCCTGGTCCGCCTCCTCCATGAGGTGTGGAAAATGTCTTATGAAGGTTAAGATGAACTACATCAAAGCCCATATCACCAGGTCTGGCGATTCCCA
Organism: Mobilitalea sp.; assembly: GCA_047606065.1. Taxonomy (GTDB): domain Bacteria; phylum Bacillota; class Clostridia; order Lachnospirales; family Lachnospiraceae; genus Mobilitalea. The sequence goes on along the minus strand of JASGEU010000018.1, from coordinate 11,785 downwards.
TAATTGCATTCAGGTTGGCACCATCATAGTAATTAAGACCCCCTGCATCATGTACAATCTTTGTAATCTCCAGAATGTTCTTATCAAACATTCCTATGGTATTGGGATTCGTAAGCATAAAGCCCGCTGTATCTTCTCCAACTGCTTTTCGGAGAGCGTCTATATCTACATAACCTTCTTTAGTCGAAGGAATATTAATTACACTAAAGCCAGCCATTGCCGCACTTGCCGGATTCGTACCATGCGCGGAATCCGGTACTATGATCTTATTTCTTTTTAGATCTCCTCGTTCTTTATGATATGCCCAGATTAACTTCAATCCGGTATATTCACCATGCGCCCCTGCTGCCGGTTGGAAATCCATTGCATCCATACCAGTAACTTCACTAAGATAATCCTCTGCAAACTTCATTACTTCAAGACATCCCTGTACACTGTCCAGAGATTGCAGAGGATGGATACCTGCAAAGCCTGGCAGTTTAGCAATATCATCATTAATTTTGGGATTATACTTCATGGTACAGGAACCAAGGGGGTAAAATCCGTTGTTAACTCCAAACGTTCGATTTAAAAGTTCAGTATAATGTCTGCTAAGATCATTTTCTGCTACCTCGGGAAGATGCAATTCTTTCTCTCTATGGAATTTATTCGAAACGCTCACCACCGGAACATCACAACCGGGAAGTATCTCACATCCTCTATCCGGTATACTTTTCTCAAAGATTAAATTCATACAAATAACCATGCCTTTCTGGGAGCCTGCTAACTTTGAGCCGCAGGCACAAATTTGCCGATTGAAAAATCTATTTATTTTTCAATCTCCTTAAGGATTGCAATCAAAGTATCTATGTCTTCTTTCGAGTTCATTTCAGTTGCACACCAAAGAATATGACCTTCGTCTTTTCCTGTTAATGCAAGACCGCCAAGAATTCCACGTTTCTCTAAAACTGATAAATAGTTATCCACATTCCCTTTGCAGGTCGTCACAAACTCGTTGAAGAACTCCCCTTGATAAACCATCTTAAAGCCGTCAATTTCACATAGTCTATTTGCTAAATAATGCGCTTTGGACATTGAGCTTTCTGCTGCCTGCGCAATACCTTTCTTACCCATAACATCCATATATACTGCTGCCGTCATAGCGCACAAAGCTTGATTAGAGCAAATGTTGCTTGCTGCTTTTTCCCTGCGAATATGCTGTTCTCTTGCCTGAAGAGTTAGAACAAAGGCTCTTTGTCCCCGATTATCCTTTGTCTCGCCAACAATTCTGCCAGGTAATCTGCGCATTAATTTCTCGGTGGTTGCCATAAAGCCTAAATAAGGTCCGCCAAATGACAAGGGAAGTCCTAAGGGCTGCCCTTCTCCCACAGCAATATCAGCACCATATTCAATCGGAGCCTTTAAAATACCCAGAGAAATCGGATTGCAGCTTAATATGAATTTTACATCTTTCTTTGCCGTAAGCTCGCCCACCTGCGCTGCGTCCTCAAGCAATCCATAATAATTTGGTTGCTGTAACAGCACACAAGAGGTTTCAGCATCAATCAGTTCTGCTAACCCTGCAAGATCAGTCACACCGTCCTTTTCAGGGGCAAGAACAACCTCCATATCCGTTCCTTCACAGTAAGTTCTTATGGTTTCAATGGTGTGTGGATGCAAAGTTGGAGATAAAACTGCCTTATATTTTTTTCGTTCTTTACACATAATTACTGCCTCTGCGGCAGCAGTTGCACCATCATATACGGAAGCATTGGAAGCTTCCATACCGGTTAATTCACAGATCATGGTTTGATATTCAAATATTGATTGCAGTACCCCCTGACTGATCTCCGCCTGATAAGGTGTGTAGGCAGTAACAAATTCCTCTTTGGAGGTAATCTGGCTTACAATTGAGGGAATGTAATGATGATAAGCTCCCGCGCCTCTGAAAATGCTGTGATAAACTTTATTCTTTCCAGCAATTTCCGTCATCTTCCTTCGAACAGACATTTCTGATAAGCCTTGCGGTATAGCAAGAGGACGGTCCAAATGTACCTCCTCCGGTATGGTCTGAAACAGCTGTTTTATATTATCTACGCCAATGACTTCAAGCATTTCCTGCTGTTCTTTCTTTGTATTCGGTGTATAGGTGCCCATTGCATCCTCCCCCTTATAAACTCGCCAAATAGTCGCTTTCTGATAATAGATCTGAAGTTTCAGAAACTTCCTCAACTTCTATAAACCAGGTATTCAAAGCATCTGAATTAACCAGTTCCGGATGATCCAGCAGCTCCTCATTAATTGCTTTCACTGTTCCGGTAACCGGACTATATACTGCTGAAACCGCCTTAACAGATTCAACATCACCAAATTCTTCACCTGCTACAACCTCATCACCAACCTCTGGAAGATTGATAAACACTAAATCACCAAGCTCTTTTTGTGCATGTTCTGAAATACCTACTCTTACGGTTGCTGCGTCTAAATACTGTGCCCACTCATGGGATTTTGCATAAAAAAACTCTTTTTCGCTCATTGATAAATCCTCCATACTGTGATTAATTTTATTTTGGTTCTAAACTCTCGAAATACTAAAGCATATATTATCTGTTATTTGCCTGACATTAATTCTATTTATAAAATACGGCATAGTTATTCTATTGAAATATTGCTATACAGTTCTTTTATAGAAGGGCAATGCAACTATCTCTGCTGCAATTCTTCTGCCACGAACTTCCACCTCTACCTGTGTTCCAATTGCATTGTGCTCTTTTTGCAATAACGCCATAGCAACCGGTCTGCCAAGATAGGGGCAATGCGTACCAGAGGTTGTTGTTCCCAGTAATTTATCACCTAGATAGACCGGACATTCTTCTCTTGCAATTCCCCTTCCAGTGATATGCAGTCCAACTCTTGTAAACTTTGGAGTACCTCTTGATATAATACCCTCTTTACCTATAAAGTCCTCTTTTTCTAATTTCACTGCAAATCCAAGTCCAGTTTCCAGCGGCGATATTCTATCATCCATTTCATGACCATATAAAGGCATTGCTGCCTCTAGTCTAAGGGTATCTCTCGCACCCAGACCACAGGGTATCAGTAATTGTTCTTCCTCTTCTTTATGTACGTTGTAATTGCCTGCTTCCAGTAATGCATCCCATAACTTAATCGCATCTTCCGGCTTACAATATAGTTCATATCCATCTTCACCTGTATATCCGGTTCTAGATATCAGACAAGGAATATCAGAAACCAATACGTTATCCTTAAAGCTATAATACTTTTCCGGTAATTCCTCCTGACGTGCCAGTTTACTTAATATTTCTTTTGAACGTGGACCCTGCAGCGCAAGCTGTGCAATGTCATCAGAGATATCTTTTAACTCAACCTCCCCAAAAAGATGTTGTTTCATCCATTCAACATCCTTTAACCTGTTGGAAGCATTAATGACAATCAGATACTCTTCCTCACTCTTACGATAGACCAGAAGGTCATCCACCACGCCTCCATACTGATTACACATAGGGCTGTATTTTACCTGTCCGTCATACATTCGGCTGCAATCATTTGTTACCAAACGCTGTACATTAGCTAACGCATCCTTACCCCTTAATAGTACCTCTCCCATATGAGAAACATCGAACAGCCCTGCTAATGTTCTGACCGCCATATGTTCTGCTATTACACCTGTTTCATATTGCACCGGCAGCAGATAACCTGCAAAGGGAACTATCTTTCCACCTGCCAGAACATGAGCTTCGTAAAGAGGTGTTTTTCTTTCCATACAATTAACCATACCTTTCTCCTAATACTTATTGGGGCACGTCTTTTTGTCAGCGAATGCATTATTGATGCAAGCACCCTAATACTCACTTTACATACGCACAAAAAAAGACGTACTGAAATAATCAATACGCCTCTGTATTTTTACCTGAAAGATTCTCCCCTGCATCAAAACCTGCAAGAAATTGCTTCTTCGGTGTCCTTACGCTTTCCAGAGTATCGTCCAGATCTGGTCCTTTTGCCTGAGAGTTTTCGCATTCACCTTCGGCGCTGACGGCTAGATTTATAGTCTTCAGTCTCTCCCAAATCCTTCTTACGATGATAGTAACATTATATTATCGTAAGCTTGTAAAGTCAACCAAAGTCAACCATGTTTGATATTATTTCTATTACTATTATTTATTAAAAAATGTGTTGATTAATTCGTAAAAGTATGTTACAAATTTAACATACATGTTCTAAAACATGTTCTATTTTTACATAATATGGAGGGCATATGAAAAGTAAATTTATCAAAATCACTGGCAAAACAATGTTAGCCTTAGGGTTAACAGCAATGCTTCTGGTCACTACCGTAACCGGCTGCGCTAAGAAGGATACGGATACCAGTACCGAATCCAAAGCAACCCCAGTACCAACTCAAACTGTTGCTTCAACTGACGAAGAAGTAACTTTTACTCCTGGTACGTATACTTCAACCGTTACCGGAATGCACGAGATGACCGTAACGGTAACCCTATCTGAAACAGAAATAGTAGATATTCAAATTGACCACCAGGAGACTCCGGGTGTTGGTGAACCAGCAGTCCAGTCCCTTCCGGCAGAGATTTTAGAAATTCAAGGTTTAGGTGTAGATGTTGTATCCGGGGCTACCCTATCCAGTAATGCCGTAATAAAAGGTGTAACCGAATGCTTAAAGCAAGCAGGTGTTAGCGAGGATGGCATCGGCAAATTATTGGCTGTAACAAAAACTGCTGTGCAGGAAGCAGATCAGACTTTGACAGCTGACGTTGTTGTTATCGGTGCCGGTGGTGCTGGTATGGCTGCTGCCGTTACAGCGAATCAAGCAGGAAAAACAGTAATTGTTATTGAGAAAGCAAGTAAAATGGGTGGTAACACAATTTTATCCGGTGGTGCTCTTAATGCCGTAGATGAAGGCAGTGAAACCGCATTAGCAAACAATGACAGTGTGGAAAACCATTATAACCAAACCTTTAACGGCGGTGATCAGCAGGGTGATCCTGTCTTAGTACATACCCTTGTTGATAATGCCTGGTCAGGCGTAGAATGGCTTAAGAGTTTAGGAATGGAATTTTATGATGGGGTATTCACAGTTACCGGCGGCATGTGGCCGCGTGCACACAAACCAGTAGAACCTGAAGGTACCGGTTTCTTTAAAACTTACCAAAACTATATGGATACCCATGAAGGTATTACCATGGTTTATAATACAACCGCAAAAGAATTCATTGTAGAAAATAATGTTGTAACCGGTGTTACTTGTACCGGCGAAACCGGAAATACCATTACTGTAACAGCAACGAATGGTATTGTCCTGGCTACCGGCGGTTTCGGAAGAAATATTGAAATGCGTGTGAAATATAATGATATAAACAAAAAATGGCCTACTCTTGATGAATCCATTCCAAGTACGAACACCAGCGGTATAACCGGAGATGGTATTATCATGGCGGAAGCCATTGGTGCAAACCTTGTACAGATGGAAAATATTCAATTACTTCCTTTAGGCGATCCTGAAACCGGAAGTCTCTCCGGTAACATTGAACACGCTGTTGAAAGCCGTATCTTTATTAATCTTGAAGGCAACCGTTTTGTAAACGAGGGTGGACGTCGTGATGATATGACTCTTGCATTATTTGAGCAGCCAGAGACAACAATGTATATTGTTATGGATAGTGATACGTATCCAGAAGGAAATGAAAAGAATAACTTTGGTGAAAGTATTGCAGATTTAGTTAGTGCCGGACGTGCTTTAAAAGCAGATTCTTTAGAAGAGCTCGCTGCTTTAATGAATGTACCTGCTGATAACCTTATTGCTTCTGTAGAAGATTACAACAAATATTGTAAGGGTGGAGAACTGGAAGGTCAAACTGACAGCTTTGGCCGTACCCTGTTTACCGATACTGACGGTGTAAACAATGGTATTAATAACGCTCCATATTATGCAGCAGTTCGTGTCCCAACCGTACATCATACCATGGGTGGTGTTCAAATCAACGAGCATGCACAGGTAATCGATACAGACGGCAATGTAATCTCCGGCCTTTTTGCAGCGGGTGAAGTAACCGGCGGCATTCACGGAACAAACCGTTTAGGCGGAAATGCATTAACAGATACTGTTACTTTCGGTCGCATCGCAGGTACCAGTGCTTCCGAGTTTATTAGAAATTAATTGAAAAAGAATAGCGTGTGATTATTATCCAACAGATTAATAATTACACGCTATTCTTTTAATTCTAAAGGGTGATAAACATCACTAATATGAAAAGGGTGCTGCACATTTAGTGCGACAACCCTCTTGCATTTCTTTAGATAAATGGTATTATATTTTAGAAAACTCTTTCCAGTTTCCTTAAAAATACTTTTTATCTGAAGGGATTAATAATTATGAACACTGAAAAAAAATTCAATATGCGAAAACAAGAACTAATTTCTCAGATAACCGATATTATAACAAGGGACGGGTTTTCCAATTTGACCATACGCGGAATCTGCCATGACCTAGGTATCTCCACCGGTACTTTTTATCACTACTTTCCTGAAAAAAATGATCTTGCCTGGATTTTATTTTCTGATATTGATAATTATTTTGATACTGTAGTATCATCAAAACTAGGTGACGATGAACCAGAGAACCTTATTACTTATTGCATGGAGTATGGCAATTATGTAATAACGAATGGCGTAGAAACTTGCCGCTGCATCAGCGTTGCTCCCTTCAAGCATCTAAGCCATAATTATCTTGATGAAGATCGCAGTGTCTTTCAAATTCTTCAAAACATTATCACTAGAGGTATTGAAAAAAAGCAGTTCGTTGATACGTTACAGCCGATTGAACTCGCACGCATGCTTATGATAGTTTTGCGTGGTTATAGCTCTGATTGGGCAAAGCGTAATGGTAATTTTGATTTAACTAAAAATCTTGAAACATATATTCGCTTATTTAGTAAAAGCTTTGTAAACTAATTATGTATTTGTTCAAGATTTCTAAATATAGTTCAAGGGAGATTCTTATAAGAAGAATCCCCCTTGTTTTTTAGTTATATCAAAAATATTTTTGTCTTATAAAGTAATTTTATTATCTTTCGCTCTCGCACCGTACGCATAATCTTCATATTCACGAAGAGGTAAAGGATCAGAAAACACAAAGCCCTGAATCATATCACAGCCTAATTCCTTAAGCATATTTGCCTGAATTTTATTCTCCACACCTTCCGATACCACTTTGATATCAAGTCTTTTGGCTGTTTCTATAATACTCTGTATGATATTAATACCTCGATTGGTCTTTTCACTTCCCAATAAGAACTTACGGTCCAGTTTCAGTTCATCAATTGGAACATGGTATAAGGTATTCATGGAAGTTGTTCCAGTACCAAAATCATCCATTGAAATAAGAAATCCAAAATCTTTTAAACGTTTCATTAGAGATGCAAGAATTTCCTTATTGTCAGAAACAACCTCCTCCGATATCTCAAGTATAATCAGATTAGCTGGAACTCCATATTTCTCTAAGGTAGCCTCTATGTTATCGATAAAGTTTACATCAAATAAATTGAGCCTAGAAATATTAATGGACACTGGCATCGGACGATATCCTTTTCCAATCCAAATCTTTAGTTTATGACAGATTTCATCCAGAATGTACATATCCAATTTTACAATAAAGCCATTCTTTTCTAGAACACCAATAAAGCGCCCCGGATACATTAATCCTTTCTCCGGATGCATCCATCGAACCAGAGCTTCCGCTCCAACCTGCATACCAGTTTTCAAATCAAACTTAGGCTGAAGATAAACCAAGAATTCTTTTTCATCCAGTGCGGTATACATGTGTGCTTCTATCTCTTTTTCGTCAATTATTTTGTTCTGCATGACTCCATTATAATATTCATACATCTGGTTTTTATCATACTTAACCATGAATAAGGCGTAATTCGCCCTGCTAATCATTAAGTCTAAATCAGAATCATCATTTTCGAGGCAGTAAATTCCATAATGAAGGCGCATTTCATATTTCTCATTCTTGTTTTCCTGACCTTCAAAATTACCAATCTTCATGTCGATGAAACCAATTCGGTCAGATAATTCATTTTTATTATGATATTTTAACAAAAGGACAAAATACTCTGTATTTAATCTGCAGAACAATTCATCCGCCTTAATATTATCATGCAGTACATCTGAGATATGCTTTAAAATACGGTTACTCTCCTGGGTACCAAAGAATTCATTAATGTATTCAAATCGATCGATGGCAAGCTCAATCACAGCATAATTGATATCTCCAGATTTATTAATCAGCTCCAATGCATCCTTTTTAAAGCGATTGTAATTGATACCGGAGGTTATCTCATCAAAATAAGCCAGCCCTTCCACTCTGCTTCTTTTTGCACACTCTATTAAAACAAATAGAACTAAAAATAAAGAACAACTCAAAGTTAAAACAAATAATGCTATTATTACTCTGTTATCAACCGTGGTCAGTGTTTCCTCATATAAAACTTCTAATTGATTCTTAGGAATGATAATTAATATTCCACCATTACTGATGTCTTTTATACCCGAATAGCTAAGAAGGGTGCTTACATTTTGCATTTTAACTTCAGCTAAGGTAGTTTTCCCCTGTTTCATAATCTGCTTTAATTCAGAATAATTAGTGTTATCTTTGTCCAGTAAAGAGAATAAATCCGCTGTTTCCAATGCTTCCCCAGATTGATTTAATAAAATTGTTCCATCCTGCAATACCAGAAAAATTTCCTCTTTTCCCCGAAATGTATTGACTCCCATCATATCCTGCAGTGTTTCAATATCCATAGAAGCTCGTATTACACCTATGATTTTGTCATTTTGATAAATAGGGGTGGTGTAAACAATAGAGGAGTAATCATCTGTTTCATAAAAATGTGATAAAGAAATAACAGTTTCACCCGTTAATGCTCTTTGATAATAGGAACAGAAGGCAACCTTCTGTTCCTTTCCTTCTAAATCAACACCTAAACCATTTACATCACAAATATTGAATGCCTTCCAAGGGAGTTGTGTATGTATGCTCTTTAAAGCAGTTACTAAAGAATTCTGCTCCCAGTCATGATTATCTTCCTGAGCTATTATTTTTGAAATTGTTTCTACTGTACCCAAATACCCGGTTAAACTCATATTTATTTCTTTTGTTATTAATTCTGTTGTACTTCGCAATTGTGCTTCTTCATATTTAGTGCTTAATTGCTCCGTATCTCTTTTCATATTTAAGCCCAGAAGACCTACTGCTACTATAATAACTAAACCTAAAATTACAGCTATAAAGCTTTTCCACTTCATTCGCCAGCCTCCTTATGTTTCTTAAATACTAAGCCTCCCAATAATAGAACAATACCGGAAATTGCTGCAGCTAATAAGATAAATCCATAGATATTTTCATCATCAGTATGATCAATATCTGCTCTATATTTTGCTCTGTAGTCTATCATGTGCCCGGATTTCTCTACCTTGTCATTTATCGAAGTTAATTCCGTATCATCCTCGGATAATAACTCCTTCTCATCATAAACTAAATATTTGTTCGTGGTTTCATCATAGACCGGTATATAATTGGTTATATCCCTGCTCTTATTTTGCTGTACTGTTATCATACTGGTAACTGCTTTGTGATTATCAGTTTTTTGACTATCAATGGATACCACACCAGTAGAACTGTCTTTTTCCTTACCATTCTCCGAAGGCTTTGAACCTGCTTTACCAGTTTCCTTATCCTTGTCGGATTCATTAGTATTGTTGATATTATCCTGCTCTTCTAAGTTACTCTCCTGCGTAGTACCCGCTTCAGAATTACCCTCTTCAGAAATTGTATCTTCAGCTGTTGCCTGTAAAATGTCCCGTACCTTCTCTGCGGCTTCTTCTATTGCTTCCTCTAAAGAGGCTTTTAACTCTTCAATTACTTGAACTGAAATACCCTTATCCGACAATTTCTCAATCATAGCTTCCAACTGTTCCAGTTCTTCCTCTGTGGCACCATATTGAGCAACTACAGCAATGGCTGCTCTGATAGAAGCCAGCTTAGTATCCTCTAATTGCAGGAGTAGTTCTTCTAATGTAAGTCCGTCACTGGCAATAATCTGTCCATCTGCGGATGGTGTACCATTGCTAACCACTTGGTCTAAATCATTTTGCATAGTTGAGGTTGTAGTTACTGTTCCTCCAACGGAAGTGATAGAATTATCCGGTGCTTTATCACCTACAATTGTACCATCATCCAGTACAAAAGTATCTTCCACATATACTTCCATCGAGGTATCCTCGTTAATCACACCTACTTCAGAAGTGACAGCGTTCCCATTTACCATATTCGCACCATTGACTTCAGCCCATCCAATATCGGTAATATTTGTCTCAAAGGCAACTGCCTCCATATATAAGGTAGCAAAATTCGTCATTGAAGTATTGGCTGATCTCCCAAGGAAACCATCTTCTGCGGTCAAATTAGTTGTGGTTCCTCTCGGACTGTCAATCTCCAGCATTTCACCTGTAATATAATTAAAACCTGCCACTGCACCATCGTAATATCGCACGAGGACAATGTGATTCGTACTGTTGATATTGTTCGTCATATACTGAATATCCGAATTGTCAAAGTCCTCCGGTATGTTTAATTTGTTGTCTGTCATATCAACAATCCTGCCGTCCGTGGATAATATAGAACAATATTTACTGCCATTGTAATTGTCCAGTATCAAGCTATCTGCAATCATAGATAAGGTAGACGAAATTGCTGATAACTCCTCATTCTTAACATATAATCGTAATTTTTCCCGCTTCGTCTGATTGATTATGGAATAGTTCTTATAGGTTTCAATGGTATAATCTGCATACTCAAACTTATGAAGAGGTGTTGCCCCCTTAACCAGACCGATACTTTTTATACTTCTTATCACTTGCCCGCTTTGAACATCATATACCTTTCCATATACATCCAGTGCGTGACCTGCATACAGGTTCACATACTGCCCCGGTAAAGTTATATTACTTCCTTCCACCTTATTGGCTGCTATGTAATAATAATCCGCATTCCAGGTCATGATATTACGATTGATATCTTCCGGCCATACCGTATAACTAAGTTCATCTAATCCATTGTTAATTATAATCTCCAGCTCAGTTTTAAAATCATAGTCCAAGGTGAAGGTCCGCTGATTAATTATACTTTGGGCAACTGTTTCACCATTTGCAATTACTTTAAAGGATGCATTCTCATTTATTTCAGTGAACTCAATATTAATTTGATCTGCCTCTACCGTATAGAACTCTGCCTTTGGCATATCCAGAGACTGTGCTTTAAACAAGCTTCGTTTTACTGTATTTGCGCCACTTCCCGGTACAGGAATTCCTCCATTATAGATTTCATATTGATACACATACAGACCATTACTGTCTATCTTCGCCTTTCCCTCATTTAACGGATCTGCTTCATAACCCTCCTGGAACTTTAAAATCCTCATGGAACTTGTCATATCATAATTATTCATTGGAGCATAGGTTAAATATGGCATATAGCCCTGAGTCAAACCGTTATAGTTCCAATATCTAGTAGAATAATTAGAACTTGTAATTCCTGCGTCGGAACTCCAAAAGAGTTTATCTACATAGGTTGACTTCGTCTTCATCTCAGCAGTTGTTACAAATGTAATTTCATCCCTTAGTAATAAAATCGGGTTTGCCTGATAGTAGGCAACCGAGGTACTACTGGTAGTGCCGAAGGTTATCTTGCTGTTTTCATATGCCAGTG